>CAZBWP010000069.1:0-5347 GCA_964495295.1 uncultured Rhodospirillaceae bacterium
CGGCGGCGGTCAGCGTTCGGCCGGTTCGGGGGGCTGCGCGGTGTGGGCGAGCTCGTGGCGGAGGTGTGCCAGTTCCTGGGTGAAGGTCTGCACGTAGCTGTCACCGTACTTCGCCAAGTCCTCGGCGGTGACGCTGCGCAGTCCCTCGCAGGTCCGGCGGATGCGGCGGGCGCCGACGTTGCCCGAGGTGCCGCGAAGCGCGTGCACCTTGTCGCGGAAGGCGAGAACGTCGCCGTCCGCAACCGCCTGGGCCAGGTCCTCGATCAACCCCTCGGCCTCGACCAGGAAGCCGTCCAGCGTTTCGGCGAGGAAGGCATCGTCGGCGCCCCACGCCCGGAGCTGCTCCAACGCCGAGCGGTCGATCGCCGAGTCGGTGTCCGCGACGGCGGTGATCGGCGTCGCACCGGGGGGCGTCGCACCGGGGGGCATGGCGTTCGCGTCCGGGGCCTCTGTGTCCGGGGCCGTTGGCGGGGCTGCGTCCGGCACCGCCCGGACGGGCGTGCCGACCCGCGCGACCACCTCCCAGATCGTCGTGATCAGCCGCTGCGCCTCCACCGGCTTGGTCAGATAGGCATCGACCCCGGCCTCGATGCAGGCGCGGCGGGTTTCCGCCGTCGCATCGGCGCTGAGCGCGATGGTCGGCAGATAGGGCAGTCCGGCGCGGCCCATGCGGCACAACCGGATCAGATCGAGCCCGCCGATGCCGGGCATGTTGATATCGACGATCACCAGGTCGAAGTCCCGATCGGCGAGAACCTGCAACGCTTCCTCGCCGCTCGCCACCATCGTCGGCTTGAGGCCGCCGTGCTCGAGGATGCGGCCGGTGACCCTGCGGTTGACGGCGTTGTCCTCGGCCACCAGGACGTCGAGCTGGTGGTCCGGGAAGACGCCGGCAAAGCCGCGTCCGGCGACGGCAAGATCTTGATTGCCACCCTCGGCAAAGGCGAAGGCGGCGTGCAGGGCGTTGATCAGCGTCGGCCGATCGAACGGCACGGGCAGGGTTGAGACGAACACCGGGTCCGGCGCCGCCTCGGCACTGCGGGCGGCAACGCGAACCAGGACGGCATCCTGCTTGGGACCGTCCGCGAGCAGGCGCCGCGCCATTTCTCCCACGGCGGCGGCGGCGCGACGGCCGTCGATCAGCACCACCGGACGCGCGGCGTCCGTCGACGACAGCATGCGGCCCAGGACATCCCGCGCGAGGCCGTCGGGCGGCAGGGACTCGATGCGCACGCTGCCCGGAGCGAGCATGGTTTCGATGTTGCCGACGAGCTTCTGATCCGCGGAGATGGCGAGGATGTGCCTGGGAAGCGGTGGCTCGGCCTCGCCCTCGTCGGCGAAGACCTCGAACGGCAGGTCGACCCGGAACGTGCTGCCGACGCCGACGACGCTCTCCAGCCCGATCGTTCCGCCCATCAACCTTGCGAGGTTGCTGGCGATGGCGAGGCCGAGTCCGGCACCGCCGATGGAGCCGTTGACGACGGCCTCGGCGCGGGTGAAGCGTTCGAAGATGCGGTCGTGCTCCTCCGGCGGGATGCCGATGCCGGTGTCGCTGACCGCAAAGCGAACGGTCACCCGGCCGGGCGTGGCGCCATCGGCGGGACTCACGTCGACCAGGCTCACATCGACCAGCACGTGCCCCTCGAGGGTGAACTTGACGGCATTGGAGACCAGGTTGGTCAGGATTTGTCGGGTGTGACGCACGTCGCCGCGGAGGCCGAACGGAACGTCGGACGCGATGTGCGCCGTCAGGCGCAGCCCCTTGTCGCGCGCCTGTTGACGAAGGATGCCGATCAGATCGGCGACGAGGCCATGCAGGTCGAAGCGCTCGGCGATCAGCACCACCTTGCTGGCCTCGATCTTCGAGAGGTCGAGAATGTCGTCGATGAGCGAGAGCAGCGCGGCGCCCGAGGTCTTCACGGTGTGCACCATTTCGCGCTGATCGCGGTCGAGCGAGGTGGCGCGCAGCAGGTCGCTCATGCCGATGATCGCGTTCAGCGGCGTGCGCAGCTCATGCGACATGCTGGCGAGGAAGCGGCTCTTGGCGACGTTGGCCCCTTCGGCCTGGGCTTTCGCCTCGGTCAGCTTGCGAATCAGGCTGGCGGTGTAGGCGGGAAGCAGGATCAATGCTGCCAGCAGGCCGATCCCCAGGTGCACGTCGGCGTGCCAGAACGGCGTGCTGACCAGCACCACGACGAAGCCGATGACGGCGGCGACGATCGAGGCGAACAGGTAGGGCAGTCCGTAGCGGAAGCCGTTGCCGAAGGCGATCCACAGGTAAATGGGATAGACCGCCGCACCCGGCCCGCCGCCGAAGTGCAGGAACGCGGTGAGCACGGAGAAATCTCCGGTCATCCCGACGAATCGGCGTGGCGGCGTCGCCGCCGGAAAGGCGACGATGTGGCAGAACAGCAGGGTCGAGAAGATCAGATAGCCGGTGGCGACGATCCGCGCCTTGTGCATGTCGACAACGTCGGCGCGCTGCGTGCCTTCCCAGGCGAAGGCGTAGAGGACGAGCAACGCGACGATGACGAGTCGAATGATCGCCTGCTCGTGCTCGCTGTCCGGCCGAGACCTCAGCCGATGGACAAGTCGGTTCAACAGGGGCAGTCGGTGGGTGGCCCGTTCGAGCTTTGGCATGCCGGATCTCCTCCCCGATCCGGCCGAACGCACGTTCCGTGCCGGAAGACCAGCACGCTAGCTTAGTCGATAGCCCTTTTGAGGTAAATCATCATAAATTTGCCGCGCCGGGGCGGGCAAACGCACGCCGTCAGACGCGGACGCGCACAAGCACGAAGGGCGGGCACTGGCGCCCGCCCTTCGCTGTCATTGGCTCCGGAGGAGGGATTCGAACCCCCGACCCAGCGGTTAACAGCCGCTTGCTCTACCACTGAGCTACTCCGGATCACGCATGGAGGCGCGGACCGGACTCGAACCGGTGTACACGGCTTTGCAGGCCGCTGCGTAACCACTCCGCCACCGCGCCGCGGCGACACCGTCAGGGTATCGACCGTCAATCGTGGATGAAGAGCGGCGGACGCTAAACCATCGGCCGTCTTTGGGTCAAGCCACCTCCTGCCGGCTCGACGTTGTACCGCGTACAAGGTGGGACTATAAGCGTGGCGCCTTAACAAATGATGGAGCCGAGCCATGGATTTCGCTGGCGCGCGCCGCAGCATGGTGGAAAACCAGCTTCGCACCAATCGCATCACCGATCCGGCGATCCTGGACGCCATGGGACGCTTGCCGCGTGAAGCCTTCGTTCCGGAGGCCTTGGCCGGCATCGCGTACGTCGACGAGGATCTGCCGCTGGGCGGTGGCCGCTTTCTGATGGAACCTCTGGCGCTCGCCCGATTGCTCCAGGAGGCCGTGATTCGCCCCGAAGATGCGGCGTTGGTCATCGGCGCCGGCGTCGGTTACGAAGCGGCGGTGCTTGCCTCCGTGGCCCGCTCGGTCGTGGCGGTGGAAAGCGATGCCGGTCTCGCCGATCGCGCGGTGAAGAATCTTGCGGCGGTCGGCATGAGCAATGTCGAGTTCGTGCGCCGGACACTCGCCGAAGGCTGTCGCGATCGCGGTCCTTATGACGTGATTCTTCTCGGCGGCGCCGTCGCCGAGGTGCCGTCGGGTTTGCTCGAGCAACTGGGCGAAGGCGGGCGAATGGTCGGCGTCGTCCGGCGCGCCGGCCAGCACGTCGGCAAGGGAACGGTGGTTGCGCGCATACATGGCACAGTCTGCAGCCGGGAGGCGTTCGACAGCGCCGTTCCTTGGCTCGCCGGTTTTGAGCCAAAACTTGGCTTTGTGTTTTGATGGTCACGTCTTGATCCCCGTTGGCGGCTGCCGTCGACTGGGGGCTTGACGCTGCTGGCGGCTTCTGATCCTGTCGGCTCGTTGGTTGTACCGAGAACATCTCACGCCGCGTTTCACGAAAGCCGGTAAGGATCGTCACGCATGCGCCTGCGCATCGTCGTCGCCGTGATTGGACTCGGTGCCGTTGTTTGCCAATCACAAGACGCTTTTGGCGAAACCCTGGCCGAGGCGCTCGCCTCGGCCTACGAGGGGAACCCGACCCTGCTGGCGGAGCGCGCCGCGCTCCGAGGGGTCAACGAGCAGGTGCCGCAGGCGCTGTCCAACTGGCGTCCGTCGCTGCGGGCGACCGGCGAGATCGGCCGGGCACAGCGCAATCCGAACCCGGGCAACACCAGCTATCTCACGCCGCGGGATATTCGCGGGGAGATTCGCCAGCCGCTGTATCGTGGCGGCCGCACCCTCGCCGCCACGCGCGCGGCCGAACACGCGGTGCTGGCGGCGCGATCGCGGCTGACGTCGGTCGAGCAGCAGGTGTTGCTGGACGGCGTCACGGCATATGTCAACGTGCTTGCGGCGCAGGCGGTTCTCAGCTTCGAGATCCAGAACGAGCAGCGGCTGGGCCGCTTCCTGGAAGCCACCAGCGACCGGTTCACGGTGGGCGAGGTGACGCGCACGGACGTCTTCCAAGCGGAGGCTCGGCTGGCTCGGGCGACGGCGGATCGGGTGCAGGCCGAGGGTGACCTCGCGGCCGCCCGCGCCGCCTATCGCAACGTCATTGGTCAGGAACCCGTGGACCTGGAACTGCCCGAACTGCCGGAGGCTCTGCCGGCGAGCCTGACGGAAGCCATCGACGTCGCCATCGACCGCAATCCCAACGTGATCGCGGCCGAGTACCAGGAGCGCGCGGCCCGCGATGCCGTCGACGAACGGCGGGGCGAACTGCTGCCGACCCTGGATCTCGTGGGGGAAGCCACGCGAACCCAGGATGTCGTTGCCCGCGATCAACGCCTCGATGACATTCGGGGAACCGTCGAGCTGTCGGTGCCGATCTATCAGCGGGGTGCGGAATATTCCCGGATTCGCCAAGCCAAGCAGAACGTGGCCGAAAGTCTCAAGATCCTGGATCAGGTGCGCCGCGATGCGCGCCAGGAGGCGACGAGCGCCTGGAACGACCTGCAGGCTGCCCGCGCCCAGGTGAGCGCGTTTACCACCGAGGTGCGCGCCAACGAGGTGGCGGTCGAAGGGGTCGAGCGCGAGCAGGCGGTGGGCACCCGCACCGTGCTGGACGTTCTCGACACGCAACGGGATCTGTTGGACTCGCAGCGCAATCTGGTTCGCGTGCGGCGGGACGAGATCCGCGAAGGGTTCCGGCTGATCGCCGCCGTCGGCAGCCTGACCGCCGCCGATCTCGGGCTGCCGGTTACCTTGTACGATCCTCGGGAAAACTACAACGAGGTTCGGGACAGCTGGTTCGGCACCTCGAGCAGCGGCGACATCAGCGACGAGCCGGTTCTGCGGCCGCGCTGAGCCGCCATCCAGG
>CAZBWP010000069.1:5447-10885 GCA_964495295.1 uncultured Rhodospirillaceae bacterium
AGTTCGGATCCGAGAGATGACTGACAAGACCGCACCGGAGCAAGCGGAAACCGACGCCCAGGAGCCGTCGATGGAGGATATCCTGTCCTCGATCCGACGCATCCTGTCCGAGGAAGCGGACGGCGCCCCGGCGACGTTGCCGCAGGACCCTGAGGACACCCCGCAGGAAACCCCGGATGGCGGCGCGGCGGCAGCCGACGCCGCCGCCGATCCGGTCGGGCCCGAGCCCCCGGTTCAGGCCCAACCCCAGGCCCGACCCCAGCCCCAGCCCCGGCAGGCCGAGCGACCGGCGCCGCTGGAAACCCCGGGTGCGGCGACGGAGCCCGGGGAGCCATCGGCGACGGAGCCGCTGTTCGAGGCGCCGGCGCTGGCGGCGGTGTCGCCACGGCCGGCCGGCGAGCCGGAGGGCTTGATCGATCTGACATCGCAGATGCGCGTCGACCGCGTCGTCTCCCAGCCGACGGCGGGTGCCTCGGCCGATGTCCTGGCGCAGTTGGCGAAGGCCATCCTCGATCGTCGCGACATCGTCGTCGGCGGCCGGGACGTGACCCTCGAGGGCATGGTGCGGGAGATGCTGCGGCCGCTCCTGAAGGAATGGCTCGACCGGAATCTGCCCTATCTGATCGAGCGGCTGGTGCGCAAGGAAATCGATTCCATGATCAACCGGGCCGAACGTCTGGAAGAATGACGTCCGCGCCAGCGGCGCCGCGAGGCGGCCGACCGCCGGAGGATCGCAGCGACCGGCGATCTTCGGGGGACGCCCGCCCATTGGGCGACAGAGTGAGGCAATGAGCGAAAAGACCTACAGTCCGGGGGACATCGAAGCCCGCTATTACGCCGCCTGGGAGTCGGCTGGAGCGTTCAGGTGCGGTCGGCGGCCCGATGCGCCGCCGTTCACGATCGTCATCCCGCCGCCGAACGTCACCGGCCGGCTGCACATGGGCCACGCGCTCAACAACACGCTGCAGGACATCCTGATCCGCTTCGCCCGCATGCGGGGCCGGGATGCGTTGTGGCAGCCGGGGACCGACCACGCGGGAATCGCGACGCAGATGGTGGTGGAGCGCCAGCTGGCGAAGGACGGTCTGACCCGGCACGATCTCGGTCGCGCCGCGTTCATCGAACGGGTCTGGGCATGGAAGGCCGAATCCGGCGGTGCGATCATCGACCAGCTCAAGCGTCTCGGTGCATCGTGCGACTGGTCGCGCGAACGGTTCACCATGGATGAAGGCTTGTCCGAGGCGGTGCGCACGGTGTTCGTGAAACTGCACAAGCAGGGACTGATCTACCGCGACAAGCGACTGGTGAACTGGGATCCGCTGCTCCACACCGCGATCTCCGACCTGGAGGTGGAGCAGCGTGAGGTGCAGGGACATCTCTGGCATTTCCGCTACCCGATCGAGGGCGAGCCGGGGCGCTTCATCACCGTGGCGACGACCCGACCCGAGACCATGCTGGGCGACACGGCCGTCGCCGTGCATCCCGAGGACGTCCGCTACCGCGACCTCGTCGGCAAGCGGTGCATCCTGCCGATCGTCGATCGGCCGATTCCGATCGTCGCCGACGAGCATGCCGATCCGGAGAAGGGCTCCGGTGCCGTCAAGATCACGCCGGCCCACGACTTCAACGACTTCCAGGTCGGCCGCCGGCACGATCTGGAGATGATCAACGTGCTCGACGCGAGCGCCCGGCTCAACGACAACGCGCCCGAGCGGTATCGATCGCTCGACCGCTACGAGGCGCGCGACGCGATCGTCAAGGAAATGGAAAGCCTCGGTCTGCTCGAGAAAACCGAGGACCACATCATCATGATGCCGTACGGCGACCGGTCCGGCGTGGCGATCGAGCCCTGGCTGACCGATCAATGGTTCGTCGACGCGGCGACATTGGCGGCGCCGGCGATCCGGGCGGTGGAGGACGGCCGGACCCGCTTCGTCCCGGAGACCTGGGCGAAAACCTATTTCGAATGGATGCGTAACATCCAGCCGTGGTGCATCTCGCGCCAGATCTGGTGGGGGCATCAGATTCCGGCATGGTATGGGCCGGACGGCAGCGTCTTCGTGGAGATGAGCGAGGACAGGGCGCAGGCCGAGGCACGCGCCCACTATGGCCACGATGTCGCGCTCACCCGCGATTCCGACGTGCTCGACACCTGGTTCTCGTCGGCGCTGTGGCCGTTCTCGACCCTGGGATGGCCGGAGAAGACGCCGGAGCTGGCCCGCTACTATCCGACCGACGTGCTGATCACCGGCTTCGACATCATCTTCTTCTGGATCGCCCGGATGATGATGATGGGCCTGCACTTCATGGACGAGGTGCCGTTCCGCACCGTCTACATGAACGCGCTGTTCCGCGACGAGAGCGGGCGCAAGATGTCGAAGACGCTGGGCAACGTCATCGACCCGTTGCACCTTATCGACAGCTTTGGCGCCGATGCGCTGCGCTTCACCCTGGCCGCGTTCGCCACCCAGGGGCGCGACGTCAGGATGTCGGAGGGGCGCGTCGAAGGCTATCGGAACTTCGGCACGAAGCTGTGGAATGCCGCGCGGTTCTGCCGGATGCGGGGCTGCGGTCCGGTCAGGGGGTTCGACCCGGCGACGTGCTCGGAGACCGTCAACCGCTGGCTGCACGCGAAGCTGGTGGAGGCCGCGGAACGGACCACGGCGGCGATCGAGACCTTCCGCTTCAACGAAGCCGCGGGCGCCATCTACCAGTTCACCTGGGGGACGTTCTGCGATTGGTACCTGGAGTTCGTCAAGCCGATCCTGCTCGGCGGCAGCCCGGCGGCGCAGGCCGAGACCCGGGCGATGACCGGCTGGGCGCTGGATCAGATCCTCCACCTGTTGCACCCGTTCATGCCGTTCGTGACCGAGGAACTCCGCCGCCAGATGTATGATGGCACCGTCGGCATCCTCGACGACTCGGCCTGGCCGGACGTTGCCGGCGTCGACGTGGATCGCCTGGCGGAGCAGGAGATCGACTGGGTGATCCGCCTGATCGGCCTGGTGCGATCGGTGCGGACCGAGGTCAACGTGCCGGCCAAGGCCGAGATTCCCCTGTTCCTGAAGGACGCGAGCGACACCGCCGCGCGGCGCCTCTGCGCCCACGAGGACCTGATCGTCTCGCTCGGCCGACTCAGCGGGGCGAACCTGCTCGACGGACCGGTCCCGCAAGGCTCGATCCAGGGCGTGATCGAGGATGCGACGGTGGTGCTGCCCATCGCCGACGTCATCGACGTGGAGGCCGAGCGCGGGCGCCTGCAGCGCGAGATCAAGCGCCTGGACACCGAGCTGGCGAAGTTCGACCGCAAGCTCGGCAGCGCCGGATTCCTCGAGAAGGCCCCCGCCGGGGTGATCGAGACCGAGCGCGAGCGACGCGCCGAAGCGGCAGCGGCGCGATCACGACTCAACGAGGCGGCGCAACAACTTGCGAGCATTGTGTGAGATGATGGTGGAGCGGGACCGCGGGGGATGACGGAACGGCCGACGAAGACGGGACAGCGCACGAAGCGGCTGATTCTCGCCGCCGCCATGGTCATCATCGCGATCTGGATCGGTTTGATGGTCTATACCCTGGGGGGCAGCGTGGGCGGCTGACCGGGGGATGCGCGCCGCGACGGCAGGCTGAGCGGCGCGCCCTCCGCACACGCTTTACGAGTTAGCTCATATGGGTTACTATAGCCCGTATGGGCTATCTGCTTCCATTGCGCCTTGGGCATCGGCTCCGCACCATTGCCAAGCGCCTTTGGCCACCGCTCCGGCTCTCGCCAATGGGTTGGCGAACGGTCGGCGGCGGGCTGATCATGGTGCTGTTCGCCGGCGCCGCGGGCGCGGACATCTCCGGTCCCGCTCGCATCGTCGACGGCGACACCATCGAGATCGACGGCGAGACCATTCGCCTGTATGGGATCGACGCCCCCGAACTCGATCAGACATGCGAACGGGGGGGTGCTGCGTATTTCTGCGGTGTCGTGGCCACCGACTGGCTGGCGGAACGCACCGACGGTGCGATGGTGACGTGTCGCGGCGAGCAGCGGGATCGCTACGGTCGCCGGCTGGCAATCTGCCGGGCCGGTGGCATTGACCTGAACGCCGGGCTGGTCCGCGCCGGTTGGGCGGTGGCGTTCCGGCGCTACTCCCAGCGCTACGTCGCCGACGAAGCCATCGCCAAGCGCGATGGTCGCGGAATGTGGTCCGGAGAGTTCACCGATCCAACGAATTGGCGTCGGGCAAAGCGCGGTCAGCCAGAAATCGTCCTCGTCATGGAAGACTGCACAATCAAGGGCAACGTGAATGGGGGCGGAGAGCGCATCTATCATCGACCGAGCGGGCGTTACTACGAGTCCGTACGCATCCGGCCCTGGGAAGGCGACCGCTGCTTTGAGACCGAGCAGGAAGCACTGGAGGCGGGGTTTCGCGCGGCCGCCCGGTGACGGGGACGGAGCCCCGTCTAACCGTGTTCGATCGGTTACACTGTGACAAAAGAGACGACAGATCCGGAAATCCCGCTTGACACTTTGGCCAAAGAAACAAAAAAGGTTACGTACGGCAGTTCACCCTGCCGTGATTTTTCGGGGGTCAACTCGAATAAACGAGGCCCAGGTTCAGCGACGGTCCACGGATACACTCGGGCGTTCTGTCAAGGTAGCCATTCGCCGCGGTTTGATGCCTGCACGAGGATCGATCAGGTTCGGCGGGGCACGCAGCACGGTTAGGCATGGGACTGTGGCAGGCAGCACCGAGCGGAACGATCGATGTTTCTGGCTGGTTTGGTCGAGGCAGACCCACTTGGGTTCGTGAATTGGAGGAGCCGACTATGAACCATTTGTGGAAGTCCGCGGTCGCTGGCGCCGCGGTAATCACTCTCGCCGGCTGCACGGGTCTGCAACTGCAGACGGCCGAAAAGGTGGAGCCGGTTGGTTCCGCATTCGACAATGCTCTCGCGAAAGACTATCTGGCGATCTCGCGAGACGAGTATCGTGAGGGCGGCTACAAGGGGTCCGACCACTTCGCCGTCAAGTCGATGACCGCTGCGGGCGGGACCGCCGTGGCGCCCGACGAGGTCGGGTCGATGGCCTCGGTTTCCATGTCCGACGAGTGGTTCCTGGCGTCGCGGGGGCAATTGACCGCCGAGGCGGCCAATGAGCTGACCGCGGCCCGCAGCCGTCTCACCGCCGCTCTCGCCGCCGGTGGCGGCACGATCATCCCGGACGAGATGGCCCGGGCGCAGACCTGCTTCGATGCGTGGCATCAGGAGCAGCAGGAGAACCATCAGCCCAAGGATATCGCCCAGCGTCGTGATTGCTTCATGGACGCGATGGCAAAGGTTGAGGCGGCTCTCGCCGGCGGTCCGCGTGGGGCGTTCCTGGTCTTCTTCGACTGGAACAAAGACAACATCACGCCGGAAGCCATGGAGATCATCTCCAACGTCGTGCAGAC
>CAZBWP010000070.1:0-10800 GCA_964495295.1 uncultured Rhodospirillaceae bacterium
GACACCCTCGGCGTCGGTTTCGGACGTGTAGGCCCGCGCTTCGGGCAGCGCCGCGCGGAAATCCTCGACCCGGTCCCAGAGCACCCCGTCGACCCGGATCTCGAGCGCCAGCTCGGCCCCGAGCGCACCCGGCAGACGGGTGACCGGGGCCTTCTTCAGGCTGAAGCTCTGGTGCGGGGTGACGCCGTCCGAGCCGCCCAGGTCCTCGACTTTCGCCTCGCCGTGGGAGACCTTGGCGACGTTGCCCAGGATTTCCACATTGCCTTTCCGCCAGTCCGCCGTGAGCGCGGCACCGGACAGCGACAGGATCACTTGCCACGTGCCACCGTCGGTCGCGGGCGCGATCAGCGAGGCGATGGACGCCTCGCGGGCCTCGCCGGTGTCGGTCCGGCGGAGGATCACCGGCTGGCCGGGGCGCAGATCGCCCAGGTCCGCGTCGAGCACGACGGTGAGATCGAAGGCCGCGTCGTTGGGCACCGTCGGCGCGACGTCGAGCACGTCGTCCCAACCGGTCAGCAGCACGCCGTCCAGGGGAAAGGGGTTGCCGGTGGTCCAGGTGAGCGCCGCACCGCTCACCAGGTGGGAGAGGCCGAGGGCGGTGACCCGGGCGCCAAAGCTGCTTTCGACGATCTGCAGCGAGGTCGTCGGGGCGAACGTCGTCACCTCCTCGCCGTCGCCGATGACGAAGGTGATGGGGAGTATTTTGAAAAGACCGTCGCCGGAGCTGGAGCCGTCCGCGTCGTCGGACTCGGCGGGATCCGGCAGGCGCATCTGCACGCCGCGCTTGAAGGTCACCATGCGATCGGTGGCGCTGCGAATGGTCAGGCTCTGCGCACCGTTGCCGCGCAGCAGCACGGCGCAATCGCCCTCGCCCGGCGCGTCGATCGACTCGGCGAGGAACACTTCGGCGCCGAGGGTGGCGGCGGGCAGCGGCGGCTCCGGCGGCAACACGTAGCCGAGGCGCTCCGCCCCCGCGGTCCCCGGTGGCTGCGTGTAGGCCGTTGGCGCCGCGACGGCGGCCGGCGGATAGAGGGAGGCGGTGGCGTTCCAGCCGAACACCCGGGCGTCGGTCCGCGGCCGGACGTGCAGGCGATAGCCCGCGGCAACCGCCGGCCAGGTTTCCGTGGTGCCGGGGGCGTCGAGCCGGCGCAACTGGATGCCGGACGGCACGGCGCCGGGCATCGGGTCCTCGACGCGGAAGACGCCGGCCCGCCCCTGGCCTTCGAGCAGCACGATCTCGCCCCGGTCGAGGCCGTGCCGACGGGTGAGCGGCAGCACGATCAGCCCGGCGACGATGGCCATGGGCGTCGCCACCTGGGCATCGTCGGGGCGCAGGGCGTTCCAGGCGGCGTTCACCTTGACGGCGGCGAGCGTCTCGTAGGTCTGCGCCTTGACCTCGCCCTTGGGTGCGGATTGCAGGGCGAAGCCCTTCGGCAGGTCGCCGGCGAGGCCGGGCTTGACCGTGAAGGCGGCGAGGCCGGTGGCGGCGACGCCGGCGTCAGGCGCATAGGCGAGCTTGCGGGCGTGGCGCCACAGGCTGTCGGGCAGGCGGGCGGTGCCGAGAAAGGCCTCGCGGGCATAGAGGCTCGTATGCTCGCCGAGGATGTGGGCCAAGAGCGCCGGGATCTCGACGATGGTGCGGGCGAGCCCCCGGCCCTTGCCGGGGATTTCGATGCCATGCTTCTCGCTGGCCAGCCGTGCGGCGAGTTCCACCAGGTCGCCGAAGCGGGGGCCGAAATAGCGCGCGTCGCCGGTCTCGCTCTCGGCGGCGATGCCGCGCGGCGAGGCGACGGGCCGATGGATCGGCGGGCGGCTCATGGCACGGCCTCCAGGTCGGCGGGCTCGGGCGCCGGACCACCGACGCGGAAGGCGCCGGGCGGCTCGGGCCGATCGATGCCCTCGATGCGGATGGTCAACCGGCCGCGCTCCGGCCGCGCCTCGTCGGCGGCGAACTGGGCGATCTGCGTCGGTGCCAGGCGAATGACGCGGCGGACGGCCTCGCCGCCGGCGCCGAACAGCGGCCGGAACGCAAGGACGCGGACCGCGCCGACGCCCTCCGCCCGGCCGGCGGCGGCGAGGATGTCGCCCTGCCGCACCTCGGCGCCGAAGCCGAGCCGCGAGCGATGGAAGAAGCCCGGGCGGGCGGCGGTACCGGGCGCCAGCGCCGCCCTGAGCGCGGCGCGGACGGCGGCGGCTCCGGCGCCCGCCCGGCGACACACCAGCAGCGCGATGTCGAGGGGCACGTAGTCGGGCGGTCGCACCACGTGTTCGCGCCCGGCCATGCGCAGACTGTCGAGATGGTCGAACACCGCCGCCGCCAGGTCCGGGGCGAGGTCATCGCCCTCGGCCGGCGCGCACAGAACGACGATGGTGTTGAACAGCCCGCCGAGCGGCTTGGCCGCCGCCTGGGCGATACCCGGCACCGCCTCCGCCGCGCGGGCGTAGTCGGCGGCGGTGACGCAGCGTTCGCGGGCCGGATTGCGGATGCTTTCCGGGATGAGTTGCCGGGCGACCTCCAGCGAGACGGCCTGACGGCCACCCGCCGCGGGCAGCAGATTGGTCGCCGTGCGGATGCCGAGCTGACTGAATTCGGTGGCGGCGCTGGCGTCGTCGCCGACGGGCGGCAGTGCCGCATTGAGCGCGAAGGCGCCGAGATTGCCGTCCTGGGCGACGCCGCGGCGATAGGCCAGCGTCACCTCGTCGAGGGGGACGACGGCGTCGCCTCCGAGCCCGCCGGCGCCGGCGGCCGCCATCACCGGCACCGCCCGGCCGCGCCGGCCGTCGCCGAACAGGAGCCAGACCGAGCCATCCTCCTCCCGTTCCGTGGTGTAGTGGCGGTCGAAGCCGGCCGAGGTCCAGAGATCGGGCTGCCATGACCAGGCCTCCCGGCCGATGGTCAACGACAGGTCGGGCCGGCCGTCCGCGGCGACCAGCACGTCGGTCTCCGGCGTCCGCACCGCGCGAAGCTGCAGCTCGCCGGTCCCCGGATCGGTCGCCAGCACCGCATCCTGGCGCGAGAGCGTCAGCGGCACCGCGTCGCCATCCGGCCGGGTCAAGGCGCGCCGCGGCGTGCCGTGCACGACGTCGACCAGATTGGCGGTCACCAGGAAGGGGCGCGCCTCGGGGGCCTCCCACGGGGCGAAGCGGACGGCGGTCGGGACATCCCAGGTGATGTGGGTGACCTTGCGCGGCACCAGCCCCGGCGCGTCCTCCGGCGCGTCCGACCAGCCGGGCGCCTCGATCTCCTCGATGCGGACGAGTCGGGCAAGATGCGCCGCGCGTCCCTGCACGAAGGCGAGCCGCTGTCCGGCCATGAGGTTGAGCTCCCAATCGAGCAGGAGCAGCGACGTGGTGCCAATGGGCAACGCGGCGTCCGGGGCGCCGGGCCAGGCGGCGGGGCGCAACTGGCCACGATCCGCCGGATCGGCCAGCCCGGCGTTCCAGCGGCCGTCCAGGAGCTGCGGCGTCAGCGTCGTGAACGTGTTGGTGATCCGCCCCGCAGCCTCCTGGCGGACGATGCGCGTCGCCGCCGGCAGGAAACCTTGCGCCCCCGGCGCCACGTCGACGGCGACGGTCGCCGCGGCACTCGCCCCCTCGTCAAGGGCGAGCCCGAGAAATGCCGCGTGCCGCCGCAGCGACAGCCGCTCGCGGGCGGTATCGATGAAGGCCTCCTGCGCCACCCGATCCTGGTGCAGCGACAACAGGTCGGCGTGATGGGCGAGCAGCTCGATGAGCATCTGCTCGGTGGCGGCGGGCGTCAGGTCGGACCAGTTGGGATCGGTCGACAACGCCCAGTTCTGCGCCACCTTGACGAAGCCGTCGAAGTCCTTGGTCGCGAGATCGATGGCCGGCTCGGCCTGGGCCACCGGCGCCTCCGGCTCGGCGGCGACACGGCAGTCGCCGGCGGGGCAGTCGATGTAGAAGTCGAAGCCGGCCTCGGCGAAGAACGGATGCAACGGATCCGCGCCACCCGAGACGAGCCGCACCCGGCAGGCGCCGCGCGGCCCGAGATCGGTGAACACGACGCGGACCTCGGTCGCGCCGCCGGCGATCGGCTGCACCTCACCGTGGAGTCCTGGGCCTTCGAGCCCGGCGCCGTCCGGCGCCACCAGCTCCAGATCGGCCGGCACCAAACCGTCCGCCGCCTTGGCCAATGCGACGATCAGCTCGGCGACCGCGCCCGGCGGCGGGCTGGCGGCGAAGCGCAGCGCGGTGATGCCCTGCCAACCGGCGAGATCGATCTCCGCCTCGTCCCACTCGAGGCCGAAGGCGCGGGGCGCGCTCACGCCACGATCTCCAGCCGGCGCGGCAGCCGATCGGTGCGCAGTGCGTAGTCGACGGTGATCAGGATCGCCCCCTCCGCCTCCGCCGGGGTCACGGTCACGTCGTCAAGCAGGGCCTCGTCGGCGAAGGTGCTTTCCAGGCTCTCGCGGATGCGGAATTCGAGGGCCGAGACGACCAGCGGCGAGATGTTCTCGAACACCTGGGCATCCAGCCCGGCACCGAAGCGCGGCCGCATCACCCGCTCGCCCGGACGGGTGAACAGTACGGCGAGGATCTTGGCGTGGATATGCCGCTCGATGTCCGAGGTCTCGGCGATCCCCTCACGCCGGGGCGCGGTGCCGGCGCGGGCCAGGGTCGGGCCGGCGGCAAACGGTTCGGCAATGAAACGGCGGACCATCGCTCCCCCTCCGTCAGGTGATCGGCGCCGCGTAGGGCGGCTGGGCAAAGCTGACGATGGTCGAGACCGAGATGACGTGCAGGGCCGTCGCGATCAGGTTGGCCCGCGCCGACTGGGGCATCTCCAGGGTCGAGAAGGCGTTGGCGATCATCGAGCCGCCGGAGCTGGTGGCGGTCGGCGCGGTGGCGACGCCGGAGCCGAAGCTCTGCCCGGCCACATAGGCCATGAAGGCGAGCGCCACTTGCTGGCCCGCCGCCTGGGCGTCCCGGGTCTCGATCGCCGACATCACCTGACCCATGAGCTGGCTCTTCCGCGCCATCGCCGTGGAACAGGGAAACCCGGCGGCCATGGCCTGCTGGAACCAGTCGGCGACGGCGCCGGCGAAGGCATCGGCCGAGGCCTGGGAATCATCGTGCCACGGCCCGTCGTCGGCCGGCAGCCAGTCGGACTCGAGCGATTGGGCGAGGACGGTGGGAACGAGGACCATGGCCGCTACTCCGTCGACGAGACGTCGGAGAGGTGGGACGAGCCCATCTGATCGGTGGGCGGCCCCGATGGACCGACCCCCGTGGGATGGGTGTGGCTGTTGAACAGCTCCTTGAAGGCGTCGCCGAGAACGAGCTTTTCCGAGGCATCGGCGCCGAGCTTGATGGTGCTGGCGGTGATGATGACCTCGCCGTCGCCGGTGATGCGCACTTCCGCGCCCGACGCCTCGGCGATGACGACGATGCCGCCCGCATCGTCCAGCGAGATCAGGTGGCCGGCGGCGGTGCGGAAGCTGTATTGCCCCGGACCGGCGGGGTTGTCCGCCCCCTCCGGCGCCTCGGCGCCGGTCTCGGTGCCGAGATCGTCCTGGCCACCGGTGCTGTCGGGGGCGCCCCAGAAGGTGCCGGACCAGATGGGCCGCGCCGGATCGCCCGCCTCGAACTCGATCCAGACCGTGTCGCCGACCTCCGGCACGGCAAAGAAGCCGCGATTGAAGCCGCCGCCCCAGGGCGCGCAGGGCAGCGCCCAGCCGCAGATCTCCTCCTCGCCGAACACCTCGGGCACGCGTGCGCGCAGCCGGCCGATCGCCTTGGGGTCGTCGGTGTCGGTGACGATGCCGGCGTACTTGCCATAGAAGCTCGGCCGCCCGCCTTCGCCGACCAGGGCCCTGAGCTGCACCAGTTCCTCGGCCGACACGGAGGCGTTGCCGAGCAGGCCGACGAGATCGAGCCGCGGGGTCAGCTTCATGCCGGCTCCTCCTCTTCCGCAGACTGGCCGAAATCCTCGCCGCCGCTGCGTCCGAGCGCGTTAGTGACGGCGGAGAAGCTTTGCCGCAGGTCCCCGTCCTGCATGGTGGTCAGGACGTCGGTGACGTAGTAGGTGCCGGTGAGCCGGTCGCCCACGCCCTTGATCAGGACCGGCCGGTGCGGGCGCAACAGGCCGCGATAGAGGGCGGGATCGAGGGTGCCGCGCGCCTCGATCACCATGTGATCCTGGGCCATGCGGCCCATGGCATGGGCATTGAGCGCGACATCGCGCGGCAGCGCCCCGCGCAGGTGGCGGACGGCGGCGCCGGCGCCGGCGCGGACCACCCCGCCCTCGGCCTCGGCGGCGAACAGGCTCTCGCCCAGCGTCGCCTCGCCGCTCTCCATGTCCGCCCGCACCAGGCGCTTGGCCACCGCATCGATGGCCGCGGCGCTCCGCTGGTGCGGGCGATCATGGGCGACCTGGAAATCGATCCACTCCAGGTTGGCGTTCTCGCGCAGGATGGTGAGGTCGGCCTGCGGCGGCTCGTCCAGCTTGCGGGCGTGGAAATGGCAGAGCGGCTCGCCGCTGGCCGGGTCCGGTTCGAAAAACACGACGAAGCCGTTGCGCCGCGCCAAATGCCGGAGGAACGACCAGTCGTCGCTGCGCTGGATCAGCAACAGATCGTCGGCGCCGAGCCGGGCGTCGGTCTCGTCGGCCACGAGCCCCAAGCCATAGCGGTCGCAGATCTCCCGGGCGGCGTCGCTGTCCGAGGCATCGGGATAGCTGGCCGCCCGATCCTCGGCGGCCAGGACCATGGCATGATCGCTGGCGACGACTTCCAGGTAGGCGTTGGCTTCGATCTCCTCGAAGTGCGGCCGCAACAGCGAAAGCATCCCGGTGAACAGGATCTGATCGGTGCCGCCGGGGGCGGCCAGCGAGATCTGAATTTCGGCGCCCGGCTCGAACGGCCCGTCGTCCAGCGTCGGATAGGTTCCCTCCGCGCCCTGCCCCAGGCGGAAGCGGATCAGGGCGCGGCCCATGACGTCGTCGCCCTCATGGATTTCCAGCGCGCTCACGCGACCGAGGTCCGCTGCGGAAAGTCGGGTGCCGTCGACCAGGATGGCGAAGCGCGGGGCGGGCATGGCGGGCTCATTTGTCCGGCGGAATGTCGATCGCCGCGCCCGGCACGATGGCATCGAACGGGTCGAGTACGTCGGCCGCATCGGCGATGCGCCAGAGCTTGCGCGGATCGCGGTAGTAGTGGGCCGCCAGCGTGTCGAGGCGATCGATGTCGGTGGCGATGCGGCTGAACACCGCCGCCTTGTCGGGACGCGCTGTCGGCGCGATCAGCTCGGCCTCGGAGCCGTCGGCACGGGTCCAGGCGACCCGTTCACTTTTGGCATAGCGGCTGCGCTTGTCCACCGGCATGACCGTTCTCACTGCGGCAGGTTGACTTTGGTGCCCTGGGCGGCGGTGCTGTCCAGGTAGATGCGCGCCATCTTCCGCCGGTTGGCGGCGGTGAAATCGAGGGAGGCGCGGACCCGGGTGTTGTCGCGCGCCTCGGCCTCGCCCAGCACCTCCAGCGCCACCTCGACCTCGGCACGGACGGGATAGAGGCGGCCGTTGAACAGGCTTTCGTTGATGGTCATCCCGGTGATCTTCACCGGCACCACCCGGCGCTCGCCCCAGACGAAGAGCACCAGCGGCTGCCGCCCCCGGGCGCGCACCGGCTCCGAGCCGTCCGCGGGCGCCTCGGCCTCGCTCGCGACCGGATAGAGCAGGTCCTCCAGCGCCGAGATCTCGGGCAACACGCCGAACGCCAACGGCAGCGACGACTTGGGCTCCTCCCGCTCGGCAAGATCGAAACGCAGCAGGATGCTGAAGCTCTCCTTCAGTGTGCCGGACGCGGCGTCGGCGCCCTGCTCGCTTGCCGCCTCCGAACTGGCGCCGGCGCCGGCGGCGCTGCCCGAGCCTTGCGCCTGCTCCAGCGCGAGCTGACGCTGCAGGCCCTCGGGGTTGAAGCGGAAGGGGATGAAGCGCGAGAGCCTGGTGGTGTCGTCTGGCTCATAGACGGCGAAGGCGCCACTGATGAAGTCGATGGTGTCGGTCATGGCGCGGCTCCGAGCTTGGTTTCCAACTCGGCGAAGATGGCGTCGGTCAGGCGCTGGAAGTCGCGGCTGGCGAGCAGCGCCTTGGCCGCCTCGTCGCGGATCAGGATGTCGGGGATGACGACCGCCTCGGGGACTCCCTGGCGCCCGGCCAGCAACGCCGCGACGCGCTCGGCCAGTGCGGCGAACGCCGCTTCGAGCGCCCGTTCCAGGGCGGTCACGTCGACCGCGCCGGGGTCGACCTCGACGCGGATCTCGCCGATCCTGAGCGTGACGTCGGGGGTCATGCCCGGTGCTCCAGATGCTCGGCCAGGGTACCGAGATCGGCCTTGCCGCGGGGATGGCCGGATTTCTCCAACTCGCGATAGAGCGCCCGGGCGAGGTGGCGGGCCTCGACGGCGGCATGCTCGGCGGCGGCCAGGTGCGCGGCGGCGACGGCGGCGTTGCGGATGTTGCCGCCGGACAGGCGGAAGCGCTCCGCCAGCATCGCCAGGTCCAGATCCGACGACCGCCAGGGGGCGCGCGGCAGATTGCGCGCCCAGAGCTCGGCCCGCTCCGCCCTGCCCGGCATCGGAAAATCGACGACGAAGTGCAGGCGGCGCAGGAACGCGGCATCGAGGTTGGCCCGCAGGTTGGTGGCGAGCACCATCACCCCGCCGAAGCTCTCCATGCGCTGCAACAGGAAGCCGACCTCGATGTTGGCATAGCGGTCGTGGGCGTCCTTGACCTCCGAACGCTTGCCGAAGATGGCGTCCGCCTCGTCAAAGAACAGCACGCCGTGGCCCGCCTCGGCCTCGTCGAAGATCTGCGCCAGCCGCTTTTCCGTCTCGCCGATGTATTTCGAGACGACCTGGGAGAGATCGACCCGATAGAGGTTGAGGCCGAGCGAGTTGGCGAGGCAGCGCGCGCCGAAGGTCTTGCCGCCGCCGGGCGGTCCGGAGAACAGCAGCGTGAGCCCGCGCGCCTCGACGGCGTCGGCGGGCAGCGCCATCTCGCCCCAAACGCGCGCGTCGGTGCGGCGCCAGGCGACGGCGTCCTCCAGCTGGGCACGCATCTCCGGGGTCGCCACCAGATCGTCCAGCGTCACGTCGGCCGCGACGACGCTGACGAACGGTCCCATCCGCCGCGCCCCCGCCGCGCGCACCGCGCGGGCGACCACGTCCGCATCGGGCGGCGGCGACGGTACGCCGTTCGATGGGCGACGCAGGGCCATCAGGGTCTCGGCCTCCCGTTCGGCGGCCTGCAGCTCCGGCAGGGTGAGGCGAAAGCGCGCGGCGAGCGAGGCCCGGTCAACCTCGGCGAGCCGGGCGCAGGCCCAGACGGCGGCGATGTCGCCGGAGTCCAGCAGCGGCGCATCGACCGCGCGATAACCCGGATGCTCGAAGCGCTCCGGCGCGATCACCGCGACCGCGCCGCGCGGCAGGTGCGCCGGCAGGGCGAGCCGCGGCGGGCGGTCCAGGTCGAACAGGTCGAGGACGACGAGGCCGTCACCGGCCACCATGCCCGGCAGCGCCTCGTCGGGCCGGAGCGTCACGAAGACGGCGCGGCGCGCGGGATGGCTGGTCGCCAGGTCGAGCGCCAGCTGGCGCGCCAGGCGGCGGGCGCGGGCGCGGATCCAGACGGCGCCGTCGTCGGCGAGAATCATCGCCGCCGCCACGGCGGCCCGCGCGAAGATCGGCCGATGGGTCGCCATCTCCACGTCGCCGGCCGCCGCCACCTCACCCGCCAGCAGCCGGGACAGCCCCTCGGCCGAGAGCCGGAGGCCGCACTGCGCCGCCGGCAGCGCGTGGCCCGCTGGCTCGACGCGCTCCCACATCGGCGACGGGGCGAGCGCCGCCAGTAGCGCCGTGTCATAGTCGAGGCCGAGACCGGCCACGGCGATGCGGGCGATGCCGGCCGGTGTCGGCAGGCAGAGCCGCTCGCTCTCGGCGAGAATGGAGAAGGCCGCTGCCGCGTCCGGGTGCAGTTCCGCCGCGGCCGCCGCGGCTTCGACCCAGACCGTCGGCGCCAGCGCGATGCCGCGCGCCCGCCGGGCCAGCGGTGCCCACGCCGCCGCCGCTTCCGGCCAGCCCTCGCGCGGCCGGATCGGCGCGTCCGCCGGCAGGCGCACCGTGGACTCGGCGCCGAGGATCGCCGCCTCCCGCATCCAGGCGATCGCCAGCCGTTCGGCCGTATCGGCTGTGGCGCCGCTCACGGCGCCACCTCCAGGATCACGTAAGGCGTGAACCGGTTCGGCCCGATCCGCACGGCCACCCGATAGACGAGAGCCCGCAGGCCGGCCGCGTCGAGCCCGGCGCGCGCCAGGGTGAGCTGCGTCGCGGTCACCGTGTCCGGCACCCGATCGATCACCTCGGCCGGCGCCGCGATCCCCCGATCCGGCCAGAGATACACCCGGTCGGCGGTCGCCAGGCCGGCGCCGGTGAGCACCAGATCCGCCGCCGGGGCGAGCGGCGCCAGCGGCGCATCGACACCGGCCAAGGTGGCGGCGGTGATCGAGAGCGGGACCGGCTCGGAAAATCCGCCCGGCGCCGCCAGCACCGCGTCGATGTCGCCAACGGCAGCGGCGGCGGGATAGGTCACGAACAGCCGGCCGGACTCATCGGGCCGGGCGATCTCGTCCGCCGCCGCCGGGGCATCGACCAGGCGGAACGTCTGGCCACCGAGACGGAGTTCCGTGGCCTCGCCGGCTTCGATGGTGTCGAGCCGCAACCGCCCGCCGGCGTGCAGCCGGGCCGGCGCCAGCCGCCCGATGACCGGGCGCGAGATCGGCCGGGGGCC
>CAZBWP010000071.1:0-10657 GCA_964495295.1 uncultured Rhodospirillaceae bacterium
TTCGCCTGGACGCTCGACGACATCGCGCCGCAGATCGACGCCGCCTGCGAGGGCGGCTGGACCACCGAGAAGCTGCTGGAGGTCGGCGAGCGCATCTGGAACCTGGAGCGCAAGTACAATCTCGATGCCGGCTTCACCGCCAAGGACGACACGCTGCCGAAGCGCCTGCTCAAGGAAGCGGCCAAGACGGGTCCGGCCAAGGGCTTGGTCAACGGCCTCGCGAAGATGCTGCCGGAGTACTACCAGATCCGGGGATGGACACCGGAGGGCGTGCCGACCAACGAAACGTTGAGCCGCCTCGCGCTGTAGCGACACGGCTGGGAGACGCGAAGACGACCGGCCGGCGGGAACCACAGCAGGGCTCCCGCCGGCCACGATCGTTGCCCGAAACGATAACAACACCGATGACAACGAGGGAAACGCCATGATGGAGCTTCTGCGACGCCTGTTCGGGCTCGGCGGGCCGGAGACCGCAGCGGCACCGCGCATGTCGTCAGGGACGGGGACGGGACCTGCGGCCGCGCCCGCGAAACCGGCATCGCCCGCCTCGGTAACGGCTTCGGCCTCGCTGCCGGCCTGGGAGCCGGCTGGCGCCGCGCCGGTCAACGGCACCGCGCGCTACGTCATCGTCGGCGCCGGTCCCGCCGGCGTCATCGCCGCGGCGACGCTGCGCGAGAAGGACCGCGAAGGATCGATCGTGCTCGTGCACGGTGAGCCGGGGGAGCCCTATTCGCGCATGGCCATCCCCTATGTGCTCACCGGCCAGATCGGCCAGCCGGGCATGACCCTGCACAAGGATCCGGGCTGGTATGCCGACCATGCCATCGACGTGCGGCATGGCCGGGTCAGTGGCGTCGACGTGGCGGCGAAGCAGCTCGCCATGCAGGGCGGCGGCCGGCTGGGGTTCGAACAGCTCCTCATCGCCACCGGTTCGAGCCCGCTCCGGCCCCCCATCGAGGGCCTTGACCTGCCCGGCGTGCACCCGTGCTGGACGGCCGAGGACTGCACCAACATCGTCCGCCTCGCCGAGCCCGGCGCGCACGTCATCCTGCTCGGCGCCGGCTTCATCGGCTGCATCGTGCTCGAGGCCCTGGCCGAGCGCGGCGTCTCGCTGACCGTCGTCGAGATGGGCGACCGCATGGTCCCGCGCATGCTCGATGCCGTCGCCGGAACCATGCTCAAGCGGTGGTGCGAGAGCAAAGGCATCTCGGTGCGCACGTCGACGCGCATCACCAAAATCGAGCCGGCCGCAAAGGCAGACAAGGACGACCGCGACTCGCTGCTCGTCGATCTCGACGACGGCTCGCAGCTGCCGGCGCACCTTGTCGTCATCGCCGCTGGCGTGCGCGCCAACACCGGCTTCCTCGACGGCAGCGGCATCACGGTCGACCAGGGCATCCTGGTCGACGACCATCTCCGCAGTTCCGTGCCGTTCATCTACGCCGCCGGCGACGTGGCGCAGGGGCCGGATTTTTCCACCCGCGGCTTTTCGGTCCATGCCGTGCAACCGACCGCCGCCGACCACGGCCGCTTTGCCGCGGTCAACATGGCGGGCGGCGACGCCCGCTACGGCGGCAGCCTGGTGATGAACGTGCTGGACACCGTCGGCCTCGTCTCCTGCTCGTTCGGCAGGTGGCAGGGGGTCGACGGGGGTGAGGCCGCCGCGGCCAGGGACGAGGCCGGCTTCAAGTACATCAACCTGCAGTTCGATGGCGACCACGTGATCGGCGGTCAGGCCGTCGGCCGGACCGACTGGATCGGCACGATGCGCGGCCTGATCCAGACCAAGGTGCCGCTCGGCCCCTGGAAGCAGAAGCTGATGCACGATCCGCATCGCATTGCCGAGGCCTATCTGGCCCGCGCGGGCCAGTGATGCGCATACCGCGGGTCGCCCCGATCGGGCTCTTTGTGGCCGCTCTGGCCGTCGCGGTCGGCGCCGGCCCGGCGGCGGCGCGGCCGTACGACGAGATCGTCGCGAGCGGCGTCATCAGCATCGCCGTCTACCACGATTTCGCGCCGTTCGCCGACGAGAACGGCGGCGACCCCGTCGGCATCGACATCGCGCTCGGCCGCGCCATCGCCCGCGCCATCGGCGTCGAGCCCAAGTTCCTGTTCTACAGGGCTGGCGAGTCGGTGGACGACGATCTTCGCAACGCTGTGTGGCGGGGCACGGTCTTCGATCGCGTCGTCGCCGATCTGATGCTGCACGTGCCCTATGATCGCCAACTGGACATGCGCAACGAGCAGGCGGCGCTGTACGCCCCCTATCACCGCCATCGGATCGTCGTCGCCCAGAACCCGGAGATGGTGGGCAGCGACGTTCCGTTGGCGGCGTTGCGCGGCCAGAAGATCGGCGCCGAGCTCGACACCCTGTCCGACTTCTTTCTGCTGAGCGCCCATGGCGGGGTGTTGCGGGAGACTGTGGTGCACTTCCCGACGACCACCGCGGCTGCCGTCGCACTGCGGAACGGGTCGATCGCCGCGGCGATGGGGCCCGAGAGCCACATCCAGGCGGCCCTCGGGGAACGGCTTGGCGACTTCGAGGTCTACCCCGCCGAGTTGTGGACGCTGGGGAAATCGACCTGGATGGTCGGCATCGCCGTCCGCCAGGACTCGCGGGATCTCGGCTACGCCGTCGAGGACATCTTTGCCGAGCTCGTCGAAAGCGGCGAGATGCAGAGGATTTTCGCGGAGCACGGCGTGACGTGGCGGTCGCCCGGCAGGGATTGACGCACCGGTCCCCCGCCCCGGCCCCATCCCCCGGCGCCGGCGTAGCCGACGCCTGTCCGCCGCCCCGGCTGGGAACGCAACGCCGCCGCGCCTCGACCTTTTGCCTATTGCGCGGATTCGCGTGGGGCCTACACTGCCGATCGTTCTCATTCGCGTCAGTCGCAACCGAACGCTCAGAGGAGGAAACATCATGCGCCAGTGGACCGCCCCGAAGGTCATCGAGATCCCCGTCGGCATGGAAATCAACAGCTACGCCTGCGCGCGCCGGTAGGGTCGACAGGCCCCGCGCGCCGGCCTCATCCGGGGGTCGGCCGCGGCGCTTCGTTCCTGTGGCGGACAGATGCGGATCGTCGTTCTCGGAGCGGCCGCCGGCGGCGGCGTTCCACAGTGGAACTGCAACTGTGACGTCTGCCAGCGGGCGCGGGCCGGCGATCCGGCGGCGGTGCCGCGAACCCAGTCCTCGATCGCCGTCAGCGCCGACGGTGGCGAGCCCTGGTTCCTGTTCAACGCCTCGCCCGATGTGCGCCGGCAGATCGAGCTGACTCCGGTCCTGCATCCGGCGCGGGACCGACGGCACAGTCCGATCGGCGGCGTTGTCCTGACCAACGCCGACGTCGATCACGTCGCCGGCCTGCTCAGCCTGCGGGAGAAGCAACCGTTGACGATCCACGCCACACCGCGGGTGCTCGACGTTCTCGCCGCCAATCCCATCTTCCGCGTGCTCGACGACACGCTGGTCCGCCGCACCCCCCTAGCCATGGACGCCGACACGCCGCTCTCGACCGCCGACGGCCGCGATGCCGGTCTCGCCGTGCGGCTGTTCCCGGTGCCCGGCAAGATCGCCCTCTATCTCGAGGATGCCGCCGCCGGGCCTGGCTTCGGAACGCAGCCGGAGGATACCGTCGGCGTCGAGATCCGCGAGGTGCACAGCGGCCGCTCGCTGTTCTACATTCCCGGCTGCGCCGCCGCGCCTGAGGACCTGCGCCGCCGTCTCCACGGTGCGCCGCTGGTGTTGTTCGACGGCACCGTCTGGACCGACGACGAGATGCCGGCGCACGGCGTCGGCAGCAAGACCGGCCAGCGCATGGGCCACATGTGCATGTCCGGTCCCTCAGGCTCGATCGCGGCCCTCCGCGACATCGCCATCGGTCGCCGCGTGTTCGTGCACATCAACAACACCAATCCGGTGCTGCTCGCCGACTCCGCCGAACGTGCCGAGGCCGAGGCCGCCGGGTGGGAAATCGCCGAGGACGGCCTGGAGATCACCCTGTGACGGCCCTGCTGGACCCGAACCAGTTGGAGGCGGCGCTGCGGGCGATCGGCGCCGAGCGCTACCACAACAATCATCCGTTCCACCGGCTGCTGCACGACGGCAAGCTGTCGCGCGGCCAGGTGCAGGCGTGGGCGCTCAACCGTTATTGCTATCAGTCGGCGATCCCGCGGAAGGACGCGGCGTTGCTCGCCCGCGTCGATGACCGGGAGCTCAGGCGGGAATGGATCACCCGGATCCATGACCACGACGGCAGCGGCGACGATCCGGGCGGGCTTGAGCGCTGGCTGGCGCTGACCAGCGGCCTCGGCCTCGACCGCGCCTACGTGATGTCCAAGTCGGGGGCGCTGCCGGCCACCAAGTTCGCGGTCGAGGCCTATGTGCGCTTCGTCGCCGAGCGGCCGTTGCTGGAAGCCATCGCCTCGTCGCTGACCGAACTGTTCGCGCCGACCATCCACCGCGAGCGGATCGCCGGCATGCTGGAGAACTATCCCTTCATCTCCGACGACATCATGGCCTACTTCAAACGCCGGCTGAGCCAGGCGCCACGGGACGTGGCATTCGCCCTTGCCTACGTCAAGCACGAGGCGCGGACCCCCGACCAGCAGCGGGCGGTGTTGAATGCGCTGACGTTCAAATGCGACGTGCTGTGGGCGCAGCTCGATGCCCTCTACTTTGCCTACGTCGAGCCGCGGCTGCCGCCGCCGGGCGCCTTCATCCCGGAGGCCGCCGCGTGACCCAGCAGATGGCCCAGGAAACCGTTCCGGCCGAGACGGCGACGCCGCGTCTCGCACCGCATTTCCGCATGCGCTTCGATGCCGCGCGCGACCATTGGGTGGTGCTCGGGCCGGAGCGCATGTTCGTGCCCGACGTGATCGCCGCGGAAATCCTGACGCGGTGTGACGGCGCCACCAGCATCCGCACCATCGTCGACGATTTCGCCGAGACCTATGACGCCCCGCGGGTGGCGATCGCCGACGATGTCGCGGCGCTGATCGGTGAACTCGCCGAGAAGGGCGTGCTGGTGCTGTGACGGCGCAGCCACCACTGGCCCTGCTTGCCGAGATCACGCACCGCTGTCCGATGCGCTGCGTCTACTGCTCGAACCCCCTTGCCTTGGAGATGGCCAGCCGCGAGCTGGAGACCGGCACCTGGTGCCGGGTGCTCGATGAGGCGGCGGCGCTCGGCGTGCTGCAGGTCCACTTTTCCGGTGGCGAACCGACGGCACGGAAGGATCTGGAGCGGCTGGTCGCGCACGCCACCGACCGCGGCCTCTACACCAACCTGATCACCGCCGGGGTGCTGCTGGACCGCGAACGCATCGCCGCTCTCGCCGCCGCCGGCCTCGAACACGTGCAGATCAGCTTTCAGGACGTGGACACCGCCGAGGGCGAGCGCATCGGCGGCCTCTCGGGCGCCCACGCCAAGAAGCTGGCCGTCGCGGCGCTGGTCCGCGAAGCCGGTCTCGCGCTCACCGTCAACGCCGTCATCCACCGCGGCAATGCCGAGCGGGTGGACCGGCTGATCGACCTCGCCGTGGCGCTCGGCGCCGGCCGCCTCGAGGTGGCGCACGTCCAGTACTACGGCTGGGGCCTGCTCAACCGGGCGTCGCTGATCCCGACGGCGGCGCAGCTGGATCACACCACGGCCGTGGTCGCGGCGGCGCGCGAGCGTCTGCGCGGCGTTCTCGCCATCGACTACGTGATCCCCGACTACTACGCGCGACAGCCGAAGGCCTGCATGGGCGGCTGGGGCCAGCGCTTTCTCAACGTCGACCCGGCGGGCCGGGTGCTGCCGTGCCACGCCGCGCCAACCATCCCCGACCTCGTGTTCGAGACCGTGCACGACCGCGACCTCAAGGCGATCTGGGAAACCGGGGCCGCGTTCGAGCGGTTCCGCGGCACCCGGTGGATGCCCGAGCCCTGTGCGTCCTGCGAGCACCGGGACGTCGACTGGGGCGGCTGCCGTTGCCAGGCGCTGGCGCTGGCCGGCGACGCCGCGGCCACCGACCCGGTCTGCGAGCGCTCGCCGCACCACGCCCGAATTCTCGCCCTTGCCACCGGCGAGGCGGCGCTGGGCGCCTCGACCCTGACCTATCGCGGCGACCGTGCGGGGGTGATGCCGCGCGCCGGGAAGGCCGCATGCACACCGTCCTGATCGCCGATGACCATCCGCTGTTCCGCGCGGCCCTGCGCGACGTCGTCGAGGTGGTGTTCGAGGCGGTCGTCGTCCACGAAGCGAGCACGCTCGACGAAGCCCGGGACTTGATCGGCCGGCTGCCGGAGGCGGAGATCGACTTGATCCTGCTCGACCTGCAGATGCCGGGAGCGAGTGGCTACTCCGGGCTGATCGCCATGCGCAACGCGGCGCCGTCGGTGCCGGTGGTCGTCGTTTCGGCGGCCGACGTCGGCGACATCATCGACGACGTGCTGACCTATGGCGCGGCGGGCTTCATTCCCAAGTCGTTCGCCAAGCCCGACATGGCCGACGGCATCCGTCGCGTGCTCGACGGCGACGTGTTCGTGCCGGACGCCGTGGCGGCCCGACGCAAGGCGCGCCCGCCCGCCGAGGGCAGCGACCGGCTGGCGATGCTGACCCAGGGCGAATTGCGGGTTCTCGACCTGCTGTCCCAGGGCAAGCCCAACAAGATCATCGCCTACGAACTCGGCATCAAGGAAGCGACGGTGAAGGCCCACATCACCGCGATCCTGCGCAAACTGCACGTTCACAGCCGCACCCAGGCGGTCCTCGCCGCGCGCGACCTCCGCCGGCCCGAGGACGATCCCGCGGCCCAGCGCCTGCGCTGACCGGCGGCGCCCGGTCCGTCAAGGCCCAGTCCGTCAAGGCCCGGTCCGTCAAGGCCCACTCCGTCAAGGGTTGGGCGAACAGGGTGCGTACAGGTGGGCGAGCAGGGCGCGGAGGCGCGCCGGCTTGACCGGCTTCTGCAGCACCGGCAGCCCCCGCAGCCGCAGCCCCTCCAGGATCTGCGGCGACTGCTCGGCGGTGACGACCATCGCCGGGACCGCGGTGCCGCAGGCGGCGCAGATCGTGTCGATCGCATCGACGCCCTTGCGGCCATCGTCCAGGTGATAGTCGGCGATGATCACGTCGGGCGGATGCGGCAGCGCATGGGCGGCATCCCGTTCATCGGCAATCGCCGTCACGATGCATCCCCACTGCTCCAACAGGCCGCGCATCGCCGCGACCACCTCGACCTCGTTCTCGATCAGCAGGACATGCGCGCCCGATACGGCGGAGGTGACGAGCGGCACGGCCGGCTCCCGCGGCCCGCCGGCCGACACGTCCTGGCCCAGCGGCACCTCGATCGCGAACATCGAGCCCCGGCCCGGCGTCGAGCGCACCTCCAGCGGGGCGTCGAGCATGCGGGCGATGCGCCGGACGATGGCGAGCCCCAGGCCGAAGCTGCGTTCGCCGTCGGGGCGGGGCGTGCCGATCTGGCGGAACTCCTCGAAAATCTCGGTCAGATGCTGCTGGGCGATGCCGACGCCGGTGTCCCAGGTCTCGATACGCAAGCGGCTGCCTCGGCGCCGGCAGCCAAGCAGGACACCGCCTTCGGGGGTGTAGCGGATGGCGTTGCTCACCAGGTTGCGCAGCACCCGGCTGAGCAGCCGGGGATCGCAGCGGACCACCCGGCCGCTCGGGATGACCCGCAGCGCCAGCCCGGCGTTGCGGGCGACCGGTCCGTACTCCTCCGCCAGCGCCCCGAGGATGTCGTCGATCTGGATGTCGCAAATGGTCACCGGGACGGCGCGGGCGTCGAATTTGGAAATATCGAGCAGCGCGCCCAGCAGGCCCTCGACGCTGGTCAGCGCCTTGTCTATCCGATACACGCTTTCCCGCTCCCGGTCGCCGAGGGGGCGCTCGGCCAGCGCGGTCACGAACAGCCGCGCGGCGTTCAGCGGTTGCAGCAGATCGTGGCTGGCGGCGGCGAGAAACCGCGTCTTGCTGAAGTTCGCCTCCTCGGCTTCGGCCTTGGCGGCGCGCAGCTGGGTGTTGACGCGGGTGAGTTCCTCGGTGCGTTCGGCGACCCGCTGTTCCAGCCCATCCTTCGCCTCGCGCAGGGCTTCCGCGGTCTGCCGGCGTTCGGTGACGTCGGTGTAGGTGGTGACGAAGCCGCCTTGCGGCATCGGCGCGCGGCGCACCTCCAGCACCGTCCCATCCTTCAGCACCTGCTCCAGATAGAGCGGGCGCCCCGCCCGCGCCGCGTCCAGGCGCATGGACTGGGCCAACGCCGAATCCGCGCCATAGTCGCCGCGGGTGGCGCGGAACCGGACATATTCGAAGAACGTGGTGCCCGTCTTCAGCAAGTGGGCGGGCAGATTGAGCAGATCGACGAACCGGTGGTTCCAGGCGACCAATCGCAGATCGGCATCGAACACCGAGACCCCCTGGGCGAGGTTGTCGAGGGTCGCCTGCAGCAGCCGCGACTTCTCGGCCAGGGCCCGTTCCCGCTGGCGGGCTTCCCGCGTCTTGATCTCGGTGACGTCGGTGACGATGCCCACGATGCCGCCGTCGCGCGTCGCCCGCTCGCTGATCTGCACCCAGCGGCTGGAGGCGAGCCGCAGCACCGTCGGTTCGCGCTTCGGTCGACGGTCCTTGCGCCGGTGCCGCCACGCGGCGCGCGCCTGCTCGGTATCGACGATGAGGCCCCGCGCCAACAGGTGATCGATCAGTTGGGAGAACGGCAGACCCGGCGCCACGATCGGCTCGATGCCGGGAAAGAACTCGAGGAATTTCGAGTTGCAGAGGACGAGGCGGTCATCCGCGTCGAAATGGATGAAGCCTTCCGAAACGCTCTCGATCGCCTCCATCAGGCGCATGCGCGCGGTTTCCGTCTCGGTCTGCGCGGCGAGCAGGGCGCGGTTGGTGAGGTCCAAATCGCGCAGCGTCTTTTCGAGGGCGCGCGTGCGGTCGCGGACCTTGTCCTCGAGCACGATCGCCGTCTGGAACAGCGAGAACGCGTTGCCTTGGTAATCCATGCCGCGCTCGACCCGGTCCATGAGCACGCGAATGATCTTGTGCAGCTTCGCGGGATCGGCCGGGCGGTCCGGGTCGACGAAGGGCACGGCGCTCATGTCTCGCTCTCCCTCTGCCATGTCGCTCATCCGCCACAACGGCCGATGGCGACGCCGGTGAACGTCTGGTTGACGTGCATCGCGTGGAACTGCTCGCCGAAGGTGCTCATGCCGACGACGTTATGCCGCATGAGGACGCGGCTCGCCGCCGCCTTGAGCTGCTTCTCCTCCAACTCCAGCCCGCGCAGGATGCAGTCGCAACCGATGGTGAGCTGCGGCGGTCCGATCTGCGCGACCAGCTCATCCAAGGTGCGTTGCAGGTCCTCGATGATGTCCGTGGAGCGGGCGACCGTGAGCACGATGCCGGTGTCGATGGCGCAGAAAAAGGACAGGCTCTCGTCGTCGTTCACCTTCTGGATCGAACGCACATAGTCGCGGCCGCCGACCTTCACGACGACCGGGTGTCGGGCGAAAATCATGGGCGTCAGCCGTTCGCCGGCGAGGCCGACCATGCGGGCGTATTCCCGGCCGGCCGGTTCGGCGTTGATCTCGGTGACGATGCGGCGCCGCGGATCCGCCTCGGTCACCACCATCTTGGCCTCCGTCGGGACGAAGTGGCTGGTGGTGAACAGCCGGAACGGGTGGCAGGTCTTGATCAGCACCAGAACCGCGCAGTCACGGTGGAAGCGACCGTCGTGGAAAACCAGCGACCGGCGAAAGTCCGGCGTGCCGCCGGCGGTGCCGCCGAACAGCGGGATTTCGCCAAGACAGGGATAGAGGGCGCTGAGCAGGGAGTCCTCGTGTCGCGACTCGCCGTCCGCCATCAGGAAGGCAAAGCTCTCGGCGTCCGGGCCGCCGGCCTCGGCGTCGCGGATGCGATGGCGGAGCGCCGCCACGGTGTCGTGGCCGCTGGTCAGCGAGAAGCCCTGCAGGCCACCGATGCGGGTCGCCGCCGCGGCGAAGCCCGCCCGGGACAGGGAGAAGCCGGTGATCGTCCCGCTCAGGTAGCCCTGGGGCGTGATCTCGCCGGCCGATGTGCAGCCGATGACCTGGGCGGGGCTGTTGCGGCGGCGGATCGACGCCTCGATCGCCGCCAGGTCGTACTCGGCGGAGCAGAAAAAGACGATCAGTTCGGTGTCGAACGATTCGATCTGGCCGAACAGTTCGCGGACGGCGGTGTCCGCATCGCTGGCGCGCGTCGCGCCGGTCCGGACGTGGCGGGACCTGTCGATCTTCGTGGCCTCCCTCACACTCTGGAGCGATCGGCCGAGCCGCTTCCGAGGGAGTGGACGATCGCTCCAAAGCGCGTTGTTGTGTTGGTCGCCTGACAGCGACAGTTTTCGTGCTGGTCGCTTGACGGCGACAGTCGCTCGCGTGTGACGGCCGCCGGGATACGACTTTCGTGGCAGTATGGGGTTTGTCGGCGGCGCCATCAACCTCCGCGTGACCCAACCGCCACGGCCTGCTCCCCGGCAGCGGTAGATGGGGAGACGTTGCTCGGGTGCGGCCCCTCCCCACGGCGGCACCGGTGCGCCATGGCTGGTCGTCGGCGAAACACGTGCCATCCGCCCACCACCTTGGTCTTCTGTTGTTTCAATATTTCGCGAACCAACGCGCCGAG
>CAZBWP010000072.1:0-5545 GCA_964495295.1 uncultured Rhodospirillaceae bacterium
CGGTTGTCGACGACGACCGGGCTCTCCAGGAATCGCAGCGTCGGCTCGGTGCCCCAACGCCGCCGCACCCGCTCCCGCCACGCCTCGTCAAACGCGCGCTCGGCGACGGACCGGTTCTCCCAAACATAGATGCCGCCGGCGGTGCCCGCCGCTTCATCGAAGATATAGGTCTTCAACAGGAGTCCCGGCTCTCCCAGGTAGATGGGGGCGGAGTTGCGGAAGATTTCGCGGGCCTCGTCCCGCGTGAGCGTGACCGGCAGCGAGAACTCGACGACAACGGTGATCATGGGGCGCTCTGAGAATTGGTCAGTGCCTGCGCGCGTTCCCGGGCGTTAGTCTCGCAACTGTAACACAGCCGGTGCCGCGCGTCATGCGTTCCCATGGTGCCGTCAGCCGTGCCTCGCCTTCAGCTGCATCGCCCGGGCCAGCATCTTGAAGCGGCGGTCCACCGCTTCGGACAGGAACACGGCGTCGCCATTCGGCAGGTCGAGGGTCAGTCGCATGCCGTCGACGACCAGCCGGGTCTGCGGCAACAAACCGGGGGCTCCGCCGGACAGGGTATGGGCGAGCCGCAAGGCCAGCCCGAGGATCTCGGCGCGGCTGCGGCCCGCCTCGTCGAGCAGCCCGGCGATCGGCGCCAGCATCGCATCGCCGGCCGTGCCGTTGTAGCGGACGTAGATGGCGATCGCCAGCAAGGCCCGTTCCGGGTGCCTCAGCCCGGCATAGGGGATGCGCAGAACCCGTTGATAGGCATGCTCGGCCCGGTAGTCCGGATGCTCGCTCCAGCCGATGTCGCTGAGCAGGCAGGCGGCCAGACGAAGCCGCCGCTCGCCGGCGGTCTCGTTGACGAACAACGGCGTCATCCAGTCGAGGATCTCCTGCCCATGCACCGCGAAGCGGCCGTTGCGCTCCGCGTGGCTTTCGCAAGCACTGATCAACGGATCCTGGTTCCGCAGCCCCGGCGGCAGCAGTTCGAGCATCTGCCCCTCGCGCATGCCGAAGCCCGAGAAGACGATCCGCGCCGGCCGCATGGCGTCGAGCACCGCTGCCAGGGCGATGGCGGCATAGGGCAGGGTTTCGAGGCGCCCGGCGGCGATCCCCTTGACCCCGGCCAGGGTGACCGTGCTCAACGAGCCGACGAGATTGGCGATCTTCAAGGCGTCGAGAAAGTCGATGACGTAGTTGTCGAGAACGTGCAGGGGATAGTTGGTATGGTCGATGAAGATCCGGCCGAGCGCCCGCCACGACCCACCGACCGCATAGAATGTTCGATCGGCCACGGCGCCGAGCCACGGCACCTCCGCCAGCCGCTCGTCGATGAGGCGTCGGGCGCGCGCCCGGTCACCGCCGCAGTCCTCGGCGATCCGCAAATGCCCCCCGGCAAGGGTGGCGAAGGCGCCGATCGCGCCTTTGTCCAGGCCGACGAGATCGAGGCTTCCGCCCCCGAGATCGCCGAGCGCCCCGTCGGCGGCGGCGATGCCGTTCAACAACCCGACGGCGGCGAGTCGCGCTTCTTCGGCGCCGCTGAGCACGTGCACCGGTGCGCCGCACACCGCTTCCGCCCACTCGACAAACGCCGGCCCATCGGCAGCGTCGCGCACCGCCGCCGTCGCCACGATCTCGATGGTGCCGACGCCCATGGCCGCGCAGAGCTTGGTGAAGCGCTTGAGACAGCGGAGTGCCTGCTCGATGCCGGTGGGGCTGAGCCTGCCCGTGCGGCCGAGATCGCGGCCGAGCGCACACTGCACCTTTTCGTTGAAGATCGGGATCGGCAGGCGCGTCGGCGTTTCGTAGACAACGAGCCTGACGGTATTCGAGCCGATGTCGACGACCGCGACACGACCGTTCGCCGCGCCGCGCTCGGCGGCCTGCGATGCGTCCTTGGCCATGCTCCCCCCGTCGCGTGGCGGATTCCCGTTGGCGTTGACCATACCATGCCGTTGCGGGCCGGCGCAAAACGTCCGCAAGACACGCAACCCCCCTCTGCGTTATAGTGAGCGTTGGCAGTGCGGTAAGGGGATGATGTTCAGAACGGCGGAACTCGGCCGCAAGGTCGCCAAGGCGGATTTCCATGTGCAGGCCCCGATCCTGCGCGCCGAACTGCTCGAGATGCAGCAACGGTTGCGCCACGAGGCCGATTTCCCGGTGATCCTGGTGTTCGCCGGGGTCGACGGCGCGGGCAAGTCGGAATCCATCAACCTGTTGAACGAATGGATGGATCCGCGCTGGCTGGTGACCCGCGCCTACGGCCCGCCGTCGGACGAGATGGCCGAACGCCCGGAGTTCTGGCGCTACTGGCGCGATCTGCCGCCGAAAGGACAGATCGGCCTGTTCCTGAGCTGCTGGTACTCGCGCCCAGTGCTCGACCGCGTCTACCAGCGCACCACGGAACCGGAACTGGACGAGGCCCTGGACCGCATCATCGCCTTCGAACGGGCACTGGCGGAAGACGGCGCGCTGATCGTCAAGTTCTGGATGCACCTCGGCAAGCAGGCGCAGAAGCGGCGCCTGAAGGCGCTGGAGAAGGATCCGCTGACGCGCTGGCGGGTGAGCCAAACCGACTGGCAGCACTGGCACCTCTACGACAGCTTCATCGCCGCGGCCGAGCGCGTGATCATGCGCACCAGCACCGGGCGGGCGCGCTGGCATATTGTCGAAGGCGAGGACCGGCGCTATCGCGGGCTGAAGATCGGCAGCATCCTGCAGACGGCGATCCACAAGCACTTTCATGAATTCGCGGCGCTGAAACGGGCCCTCGACGAGTTGCACGCGACCGTTCGCCAGCCGCCGACCACCGCCGACGGCACAGACGTGGTGAGGCTGACCCGCGCCACCGTCCTCGACAGCCTCGACATGTCGAAGACACACGACAAGGAAACCTACGACGAGACCCTGGAGAAGTATCAGGGACGGCTCAGTCTTCTGGTCCGCGAGGCGAAGGCGGTCGGCGTCTCGACGGTGCTGGTCTTCGAGGGGTGGGACGCCGCCGGCAAGGGCGGTGCCATCCGTCGCCTGGTCGCCGGCCTGGACGCCCGCGACGTCCAGGTGATCGCCATCGCCGCACCCACCGACGAGGAACGCGCCCAGCACTATCTCTGGCGCTTCTGGCGGCACCTGTCGCGCGCCGGTCGGGTGACCATCTACGACCGAAGCTGGTACGGCCGGGTGCTGGTCGAGCGCGTCGAAGGCCTGACCGTCGAGCCGCAGTGGCGGCGCGGCTATCTGGAAATCAACGACTTCGAGGACCAATTGGTGCGGCATGGGACGGTGCTGTGCAAGTTCTGGCTGCACATCACCAAGGACGAGCAACTCGCCCGCTTCCACGAGCGCGAGCAGGTGGCCTACAAGCGCTGGAAGCTCACCGACGAGGACTGGCGCAATCGTGAGAACTGGGATGCCTATGAAGCGGCGGTCAACGACATGGTCGAACGCACCAGCACGTTGCAGGCGCCATGGACGCTGGTCGAAGCCAATGACAAGCGCTATGCGCGGATCAAGGTGTTGAAGACGCTCTGCCGAGCCCTGAAGGCCGGGATCGAGCGCCGCGCCGCGGCGATGCAGAACGCGTCCGACACCAAGGCAGCCGACACCAAGGCCCCCGACACCAAGGCAAAGGCGAAATCCGCATGAACGGCGCCGCCGATCCCCTCCGCGCCCGGCCGGCCGCGAGTCGCTCCGGTGCGGATGTCGCGCCATCGGAGGCGCCATCCGGGGCGCCATCCGGCGGGGTGGCCGCCGGGGCGGCTGTCGAAACGGCCGCCGGGGCGGCTGGCGTCGCCGCCGACAGCGCCGGCGCCGCGCCGACGGTCGACCTGAGATCGCCGGAGCTCTACCTGAACCGGGAGCTGACCTGGCTTCGGTTCAATGCCAGGGTCCTCGCCGAGGCGCATGATCCGCGGACGGCGCTGCTCGAACGGGTGAAATTCCTGGCGATTGCCGCCTCGAACACCGACGAGTTCTTCATGAAACGCATCGGCGGACTGAAGCAGCAGCTCGGCGCCGGAATGCACAAGCTCACCATCGACGGCCGGACACCGGCGCAACAGCTCGACGAATGCGGCGCCGTGATCCGGGATTTCATGACGAGGAAGCGCATGGTCTACCTCAGTCTGATGGCGGACCTGCGGGAACACGACATCCGCGTCGTCTCCTTCGCCGATCTGACGACGGACGAGCGCGAGGTCGTCCGCGCCCACTACCACGACAACGTGTTCCCCCTGGTGACCCCGCTGGCCATCGACCCGGCGCACCCGTTCCCGTTCATGTCGAATCTGTCGCTCAACCTCCTGGTGACGCTGGGCTACGGCGATGGGTCGGACGTCACGCTGGCGCGCGTCAAGGTGCCGGTGGGCGGCGGGGTGCCGCGATTTGTCCGGGTCGGCGCCTCCCGGCGGTTCATCCCGCTGGAAGACGTGATGGCCAACTGCATCGACGACCTGTTTCCGGGGATGGAGATCGGCTCCGTCGAGTTGTTCCGGGTCACCCGCAATGCCAACACCGAGCGCGACGAGGATGCGGCCGACGATCTGCTCGCGATGATCGAGGCCGAGCTGCGCGACCGCAAGTTCGCGCCCATCGTTCGCCTGGAGACGTCGAACAACATCGATCCGACGCGGCGGGGCATGCTGGCCGCCGAACTGGGCTTGGACGAGGACAGCGACGTCTACGAAACCGACGTGATGATCGGCATGCGCGACCTGATGGAGCTGGCCGCTCTCGATATTCCGGAGCTGCACGATTCCCCGCACGAACCGATCACCAACATCCATCTCCAGGATCGCGACAACATCTTCCACATCATCCGGCAGAACGGCCCGATCCTGTTGCAGCACCCGTACGAGTCGTTCGTCACCTCGGTGACCCGGTTCGTTCGCGAAGCCGCCGACGACCCGAAGGTCCTGGCCATCAAGATGACCCTCTACCGGACCTCCTCGGACACGCAGATCATCGACCTGCTGATCCAGGCGGCGCGGAAGGGCAAACAGGTCGCCGTCGTCGTCGAACTGAAGGCGCGCTTCGACGAGGCCGCCAACATCCAGTGGGCGTCGCGCCTGGAAGAAGTCGGCATCCACGTCACCTACGGCGTGCTGGGCCTGAAGACCCACTGCAAGCTGGTCCTCGTCGTCCGCCGCGATTACAACGGCCTCAGGCGCTACGCCCACATCGGCACCGGCAACTACCACGCCGGGACGGCCCGACTGTATTCCGACCTCGGTCTTTTGACCTGCGATCCAGAGATCGGCCGCGACCTCACCGAGTTGTTCAACTATCTGACCACCGGTTGCCGGCCGGTCCGCGCCTATCGCAAGATCCTCGCCGCGCCGAACATCATGAAGCGCGCGTTGCTGCAGCGCATCGAGCGCGAGATCACGCTGCACACGCCGGACCAGCCCGGCCTGATCCGCTTCAAGTGCAACGCCCTCGAGGATCAGGACATCATCGAGGCGCTCTACCGGGCGGCGATCGCCGGCGTCCAGATCCGGCTGATCATCCGCGACACCTGCCGGCTGCGGCCGGGCCTTCCCGGCCTGTCGGAGACGATCCA
>CAZBWP010000072.1:5645-10514 GCA_964495295.1 uncultured Rhodospirillaceae bacterium
TCCGCGACACCTGCCGGCTGCGGCCGGGCCTTCCCGGCCTGTCGGAGACGATCCAGGTGATTGGTATCGTCGGGCGTTTCCTAGAGCACACGCGCATCTACCACTTCCAGAACGGCGGCGATGACGAGTACTTCATCGGCTCGGCCGACCTCATGCGCCGCAACCTGGACAGCCGCGTCGAGGTGATCACGCCGATCGAAACTCCGGCCCTGAAGCGGGATCTGGACAACTTTCTCCAGGTGCAACTGCGCGACCGGCGCAGCGCTTGGGAGATGCAGTCCGACGGATCCTACGTCCAGCGCCAGCCGACAACCGACGCCGAGGCGCGGTCGTGCCAGGATCGCATGATCCAGGCCGCCGACCTGCGCGCCGAGCGCGCCAAGCGGCTGCGCAAGATCAAGCCACGCGGCTTCGCCCGCCGCTCCCCGAAATAACCGACCCGGCCCCGTTCAGCGTCGGGCCGCCCCGGCCCCGTTCAGCGTCGGGCCGCCGCGCCGTCGTGGACGAAGACCCCGCCCCGGGTGACAACGAAGTCGACGCGGTCATCGCTCAGCGCTTGCAGGCATTCCGCAGGCGTGTTGACGATCGGTTCCTCGTGGACGTTGAAGCTGGTGTTGATCAGCACGGGAAGCCCCGTCGCCGCCTTGTAGGCGGCGAGGATGTCGAAGTAGAGGGGATTGGCGGCAAGCTCGACGATCTGCGGCCGGGCGGTGCCGTCGACGTGGACGACGGCGGGAATGCGGTCCCGCCACGCGGACTTCACCGCGCAGGTGATCGTCATGAAGCGGGCGGCGTAGCGGCTGACCGCCGGCAGGTCGAACACCTCGCCCGCGTCGACGTTGGCGACCACGGGGGCGAACGGCATGAACTCGGTGCGTTGCAGGCGCTTGTTCAGACGGTCGTTGATCGTGGCATCGTCAGGGGCGGCGAGAATGGAGCGCGCGCCCAGGGCCCGGGGGCCAAACTCCATGCGCCCGGTGTAGAGGGCCCCCGCCTGCCCGCTGCGCAACCGGGCGACGGTCTCCGCCACCGGGTCCGCCGAAACCTGCCGGATGCCGGGGGCGGCCGCCAGAACCCGGTCGATGGCGTCGCCGTGCTCGCGGCCCAGGTAGACGTCGGCGAGCCGGTAGCGGCGGTCCAGCCACGTGGCCAAGCCGTCACGCTCCAGCAGCAGCGACAGCGCCGCGCCGACGGCGAGGCCGTCATCGCCCATGGCCGGGAACACGAACACGTCGTTGAACGCTCCCGATTCGGCGAGCAGGCGGTTGAGCCGGACATTGGCGAAAACGCCGCCGGCGAGGGCCAAGTGGCGCGGCCGCCGCTCGGCGAAGATCCGGTCGATGGAGACGGAGATGCAGCTTTCCAGCAGATGCTGCACGCTGGCAGCGACATCAGCCGGCTCCGAGCGCTCGGCGAGCGCGAAAATGTGCTGTCGCATCGCCTGATAGCTCTCGTAGTCGCTGCTGACGCGGCCGTGCGGATCGACGCGGAAGCGCTCGGCCAGCGCGTCATGGAGCCGCGAGGTACCGTAGGCGGCGAGCCCGGTCAGCTTGCCCTCGTGCCGGTTGATGCGATAGCCGAGCGCCTCGGTGGCGTAACCGTAGGCAAGCCCCAGGCTGTCGACCGGGATCGGCTCATGCAGGGCGGCATCGTCTCCCCACAGGGTTTCCAGACGCCCGTCGTTGAGCACGTAGGCGCTGTAGTGCAGATGGTCGCCGCCGCCGTCGGCGGTGTAGACGAGCGCCTGCTCCCAGTCGGTGAAGAACAGCGCCGACAGGGCGTGCGCCCGGTGATGGTTGGCGAAGTGGACGAGCGCATCCGGTCGGACGCCGAGATGGCCGCGGAGCCGGTCGAGATCGACGATGTCCTCGCCGCGTGAGCGCCCCGACCGGCGGAGTTCCAAGAACAGGTCTTTCTGCTTCTGTGTGCCGAGCAGGCCACGGACCTTGCCTTCGATGAGCCGGCCGCCGCGGAAATGGGTATAGAATCGCCATGGCAGCCGCGTCCGGGTCAGGGCCACGGCGTCGACCTCTCGTCGTTCCAGGCCGGCGAGCGACAGCACCTCGTCGATGGCGGCGTCAGGAATGCCGCCACCGTCGCCCTTGCGGCGCGACAGCCGCTCCAGGGCGACGGCCGCGATCAGGCGATAGCCGTCGAACACGGCCGCCGCGGCGTCGTGGTTGCCGGGATGCACGCCGAGGGTGATCATCGGTCGGGTGCCGCCTCCAGGACATGGAAGACCGAGCGGCAGGTGAAGGTGAACTCGCGGCGGATGGCGCGCCAACCGCTCGCGGCCAGCACGCGCTCCCACTCGACCAGCGACCGGCCGCGATATCCCACCTCCCACTTGTGGCCGAACGGATCGGCGTCAGGGGAGAAGCGCATCAGCGAGCGGCCCTTCTTGAAGCTGAGCCGCTGGCGGACGCGGTGCAGGTTGGCGGCCAGCCAGACGTCGATCTGCAGCCCCTCGAACGGCACCGACGTGATCAGATACCGCGCTCCGCTCTGCCGGAAGGTGGCGAGGATCCGCGGCACCGCCTCCCAGGGGAGGTGTTCGAGGGTCTCGCAGCAGAGGATGGCATCGAAGCCGGCCAGCCGGTCCGGGTCGACGGTGGTCAGGTCGGCCTGGATGTGCGGCACCACCGGGCGGTCGAAATGGCGGGGCGTCAGATCCAGGGTGGTCACCCTGTAGCCGGCGTTGTCGAGCAGCGCCGTCACCAGGCCGAGATAGGGGCCGACCTCCAGCACACGCTCGACGGCGAGGGACTGCAGCAGGTGCACCTGCAGCCATTGATGCTGGATGCGCTTCTCGCTGTAATAGGTGAACCACGTCGAGCGCCACGTCGCCCGGTCCTCGGGGGACGGCGGCAGCGCGCTGGTGACGGATGGCGCCGGCTGAGCGATCGCGCGAGGCTCAGCGTGCCCCCGCCCGCCGCTCACGCTCGATCTTCCGCCAGCGGGCGACGTTGCGGTTGTGGTCTTCGAGGGTTTTGGCAAAGGCATGACCGCCGGTCCCGTCGGCAACGAAATAGAGGGCATCGGTTTCCGCCGGCCGTGTCGCCGCTGCCAGCGCGACGCGGCCCGGATTGGCGATCGGGCGCGGCGGCAGGCCCTCCACGCGGTAGGTGTTGTAGGGCGAGTCGCGCTTCAGGTCATCGCTGGTCAGGGGACGATCGAGGCGTCCCAGTCCATCGCTGACAGCATAGAGCACGGTCGGATCCGCTTGCAGCGGCATCCCCCGTCTCAGCCGATTGACGAACACGCCGGCGATGCGCGGCGCCTCTTCGGCGGAACCGGCCTCCTTCTGGACGATGGAGGCGAGCACCAGCGCCTCCGCCGGGCTCGCCAGGGGCAGGTCCGGCGCCCGGTCGGCCCAGGCTTCGGCCAGCGCGGTCTCCATCGCCTTCTGCATCCGCTCGATCACGGCGGCCCGGGAATCGCCCAGCGTCACATGGTAGGTCTCGGGCAGCAGCGAGCCTTCGGCCGGCAGGTCCCGAATCTCGCCGTTCAGCCCGGGGGTCGCCGCGAGAACGGCGGCGACCTGCTTGACGGTCAGTCCCTCCGGTACCGTCACCGGGCGCGCCACGGTCTTGCCCGCGCGCAGGATGGCGATCGCCTCCTTGGTGCTGACCGAAGCGGGAAACGCGTACTCGCCCGCCCGCAGCGTCTGGTGGGCCTGCTCGAAGCGGGCTCCGACGCGAAAGATGAGCCCATTGTCGATCACCCCGGCGGCTTCGAGCCGCTCGGCAATGGCGCGAACGGATGATCCCGCGGGAATCACCACCACGGTCTCCTCGCCGAGAGGGCCCGGCCGCTGGTACAGGTCGAGCGCCCAGAATCCGGCGATCAGCAGCACCACCGCCGCCGTGGCCAGACCGCCGAGGACGATGGCGACGAGGCGCAGCATGCGCCGCGCCGGGGCTAGAGCACGAACGTGGCACACGGCATCGTGTGCCACGAGAATCGTGCTCTAAGCCGTGGGATGAGAGCAGGATTCACGCGTTCGATGGTTTCCATCGAACGCGATCCTGCTCTAATGGACAGCCTTGAAGACCAGTGAAGCGTTGGTGCCACCGAACCCGAAGGAATTGGACATGGCGGCACGCACCGGCCGTTCCTTGGCCTGATGGGGCACAAGGTCGAGGTCACAGCCCTCATCCGGCGTGTCCAGGTTCAAGGTTGGCGGCACGACGCCGGTGTTGATCGCCTTGATGGTGTAGATGGCCTCGGCCGCGCCGGCAGCACCCAGCAGATGGCCGATGGCCGACTTGGTCGACGACATGGACAGCTTGTAGGCGGCATCGCCGAACACGCGCTTGACCGCGCCGGCCTCGATCTCGTCGCCGAGCGGCGTCGACGTGCCATGGGCGTTGATATAGTCGATCTCGTCGGGCGCCATGGCGGCGTTGCGAAGCGCCGCCATCATGCATGCGGTCGCCCCCGCGCCGGATTCCGATGGGGCGGTAATGTGGTAGGCGTCGCCGGAGAGGCCGTAGCCGACCACCTCTGCATAGATGGTGGCGCCGCGCTTGCGGGCATGCTCGTATTCCTCGAGCACGACGATGCCGGCACCCTCGGCGATGACGAAGCCGTCGCGGCCCACGTCCCACGGCCGGGAGGCTTTCTCCGGCGTGTCGTTGTACTTGGTCGACAGGGCACGAGCCGCCGAGAAGCCGGCAATGCCGAGGCGGCCGACCGCGGCCTCGGTGCCACCCGCGATCATCACGTCGGCATCGCCGAACATGATCAGCCGCGCCGAATCGCCAATGGCGTGCGCGCCGGTGGCGCAGGCGGTGGCCACCGAATGATTCGGACCCCGATAGCCGTACTTGATCGAAATATGGCCGCTCGCCAGATTGATCAACGCGG
>CAZBWP010000073.1:0-10345 GCA_964495295.1 uncultured Rhodospirillaceae bacterium
CTAAGGGGCAGACGGTGCCGCGCGGCTGATCGCCTGCCCTCGCCGCTGCGTATGGGACGGAAGAAACGCCGCGGTGGGAGGGAGTCCGGGTGGTGACGCTGACAACGATGGCGAGCCTGCTTGTCGCGCTGGCACTTGGCGGCATGGTGTTCTTTGCCGCGGTCTACGCGCCGGTGATCTTCCGAACGCTGGCGCCGGAACCGGCCGGCCGACTGCTGCGCGCCCTGTTTCCGGTCTATTACAAGGTCAACGCCGGGCTGACCGGCCTGGCCGCGGCATGTCTCGCTCTCCGCCCCGAAGGATGGCTGCTGGCCGCGGTGTGCGCGCTGTTTCTTGCGTCGATGCTGTTGCTGATGCCGCGCATCAACCGGGCCCGCGACCTCTGGGTTGCCGGCGACGAGGTCGCGCGGCGGCGCTTCAACCGCCTGCACCGGGGCAGTGTGGCGATCAACGTCGTGCAGATGGTCGTGCTGCTCGGCGTGTTCCTCAGGCTTGCGACCTGACGCGTCGGGCGGCGAGCAGGAACTCCACATTGCCCTCGGGCCCGGTGATCGGGCTGGCGATGACGCCGAGGACGGGCCAGCCCTGACCGCTCACCCAGGTGGCGATGCGCGCGGTGACGGCTTCGTGCACCGCCGGATCGCGGACGACGCCGCCCTTGCCCACGTGCTCGCGTCCCGCCTCGAACTGCGGCTTGATCAGGGTGATCAGCGTTGCGCTTGGCGCGGCAAGCGCCAGCGGCGCCGGCAGTGCGGTCTCCAGGCCGATGAAGCTGACATCGCAGGTGACCATGTCCACCGGCTCCGGCACGTGCGCCCGCGCGATGGCGCGGCAGTTGGTGCGCTCCAGCACGACGACGCGCGGATCCTGGCGCAGCCTCCAGGCGAGCTGGCCATGGCCGACGTCGACCGCATAGACACGGATGGCGCCGCGCGACAGCAGCACGTCGGTGAAGCCTCCGGTCGAGGCACCGACGTCGAGGCAGACACGGCCGGCGGGATCGATGGCGAAATGGTCGAGGGCGTGGGCAAGTTTGACGCCGCCGCGGGAGACCCACGGGTGATCGCGGCCGCGCACCTCGAGCGGTGCCGCGACGTCGATCAGCTGGCCCGCCTTGTCGAGGCGCCGGGTGTCGGCGAAGACCAGCCCGGCGAGAATCAGCGCCTGCGCCTTGGCCCGGCTGTCCGCCAAGCCGCGCTCGACCAGCAGCTGATCGAGACGCCGCCGGCTGACGCGGGGCACCGGGGTCAGGCGCGCGCCACCGCCGCCGCGTCCTTGTCCAGGCCGAGCGCGGTGAGCGCCGTGGCGACGATGTCGGCCGCCTGCAGACCCGCTTCGGCGTACTGGACATCCGGCGCCGCGTGATCCTGGAAGCGATCGGGCAGGCACATCGGCCGGAATTTCAGGCCGGAATCGAAGATCCCCGCGGTGGCGAGGAAATGCATGACGTGGGCGCCGAAGCCGCCGATCGACCCCTCCTCGATGGTGATCATCACCTCGTGCTCGTGCGCCAGGCGGCTGATCATGTCGCGGTCCAGCGGCTTGGCGAAGCGGGCGTCGGCGAGCGTCGTCGAGAGCCCGCGCGCGGCCAACTCGTCGGCCGCGCTGCTCGCCTCGGCCAGGCGGCCACCCAGGCTGAGCAGCGCCACCTTGGTGCCTTCGCGCAGGATGCGTCCCTTGCCGATGGGGAGCGGCACCCCCTCGTCCGGCAACTCGACGCCCATGCCCTCGCCGCGCGGATAGCGGAAGGCGGTCGGCAGATCATCCATGGCCGCGGCGGTCGCCACCATGTGCATCAGGTCGGCCTCGTCGCCGGCGGCCATGACGATCATGTTCGGCAGGCAGCAGAGATAGGCGAGATCGAACGATCCGGCGTGGGTGGCGCCGTCGGCGCCGACCAGTCCGGCGCGGTCGATGGCGAAGCGGACGGGCAGCTTCTGCAAGGCCACGTCGTGCACCAGCTGGTCGTAGGCCCGCTGCAGGAACGTCGAATAAATGGCGGCGAACGGCTTGCGGCCCTCGGCCGCCAGGCCGGCGGCGAAGGTCACCGCGTGCTGCTCGGCGATGCCGACGTCGAAGGTCCGGTCCGGGAAGACCTGCTCGAAGGCGTCGAGACCGGTGCCGGCGGGCATCGCCGCGGTGATCGCGCACACGCGCGGGTCCTTCTTCGCCTCGCGGATCAGCGCCCTGGCGAACACGCTGGTGTAGGACGGCGCGTTGCTCTTGGCCTTGACCTGCTCGCCGGTGACGACGTTGAACTTGCCGACGCCGTGATACTTGTCCGCCGCCTGCTCGGCCGGTGCGTAGCCGTGGCCCTTGCGGGTGACGACATGCAAGAGCACCGGTCCCGGCTCGCGATCATCGCGCAGGTTCTTCAGGACCGGCAGCAGGTGGTCCAGGTTGTGGCCGTCGATCGGCCCCACATAGTAGAAGCCGAGCTCCTCGAACAGGGTGCCGCCGGTGACCATGCCGCGGGCGTATTCCTCGGCGCGGCGGGCGGCGTTGCCCAGCGGCCGCGGGAACTTGCGCGCCAGTTCGCCGGCGAAGCTCCGGACCGAGCGGAACGACCGCGACGAGATCAGCCGCGACAGATAGGCGCTGAGGGCGCCCACGGGCGGGGCGATCGACATGTCGTTGTCGTTGAGGATGACGATCAGCCGCGAATCCATCCAGCCGGCGTTGTTCATGGCCTCGTAGGCCATGCCGGCACTCATGGCGCCGTCGCCGATCACCGCGATCACGTGATGGTCCTGCTTCTCGGCGTCGCGGGCGACGGCCATGCCGAGCGCAGCCGAAATGGACGTCGAGCTGTGGCCGGCGCCGAACGGGTCGTATTCGCTTTCCGAGCGCTTGGTGAACCCGGAGAGGCCGTCGCCCTGGCGCAGCGTCGGCATCATGGCGCGCCGGCCGGTCAGGATCTTGTGCGGATATGCCTGGTGGCCGACGTCCCAGATCAGTCGGTCACGCGGCGTGTTGAAGACGTAGTGCAGCGCCACCGTCAACTCGACGACGCCGAGACTGGCGCCCAGGTGACCGCCGATGCGCGAGACGATCCTGACGGTGTCGGTGCGGAGTTCGTCCGCCACCTGTCGCAGATCGCTCTCGGCGAACGTCCTCAGGGTCGCGGGATCGTTGATGCGGTCCAGCAGCGGGGTCATCCGGTGCTCCGTCACGGTTGCAGCTCCTTCATTCTTCTTCGCGCCGTGTCGTCCGGTTCACCGGACCGCATCACGCGCGGCGATCGACGACATAGCGGGCCAGCGCGCGCAGCGGATCCGCGTAGTCCGAAAAGACTTCCAGGTGTTGGATGGCCTGCCGGGACAGCATTTCCGCCTGATCGCGCGCCCGCTCGATGCCGAGCTTGGTGACGAAGGTCGCCTTGCCGGCGACCGCGTCCTTTCCCGTTTTCTTTCCGACCTCGGCCTCGGAACCCTCGACGTCCAACAGATCGTCGACGATCTGAAACGCCAGTCCGAGATCGTGGGCGTAGGCGTGCAGCGCCTGGCGCGCCGCCTCGGTCGCCCGGCCGAGTACCGCGCCGGCCTCGCACGAGAACGAGATGAGCGCGCCGGTTTTCAGGCGTTGCAGGCGGGTGACGGCGTTCACTTCCAGGTCCGAGTTTTCGGCCAGCAGGTCGAGCATCTGGCCGCCCACCATCCCCTCTGCGCCGGCCGCCTTCGCCAGGTCCAGGACCAGATCGCTGCGCACCCGCGCATCACCGTGGGTGGAGGGATGGGCCAGCACCTCGAAGGCCAGCGTCAGCAGCGCATCGCCGGCGAGAATCGCCGTCGCCTCGTCGAACTTGACGTGACATGTGGGCAAACCGCGGCGCAGCGAATCATTGTCCATGGCCGGCAGGTCGTCGTGGATCAGCGAATAGCAATGCACCATCTCCACGGCGGCGGCGACGCGCATCGCCCGCTCCCCGTTGACATCGAACAACGCCGCGCTGGATGTCACCATGAACGGTCGGATGCGCTTGCCACCCGACAGGGTCGCGTACCGCATCGCTTCGACGACGCGCGATTCGGGCTCATTGTCCAGCGGCAGGAGTGTTTCGAGCAGCGCCGTCACGGCACGCGCGTTCTCGGCGAGCGCAGCCTGAATGTCCACGGACGGGGACCCTATTCCAACGTCGCCGGCTGCACACCGACGGAGCCTTCGGGGCCGAGGACGATCTTTTCCACGCGCATTTGAGCTTCTTGCAATTTGGTCTCGCAATGCCGCTTGAGCAACGCGCCGCGCTCATAGGCGCTGATCGCCTCGTCGAGCCGCGCCGATCCTTCCTCGAGCCGGCGGACAATCGTTTCCAACTCGGCGAGCGCGTCCTCGAAACTCAATCCGACAATTTCCGACGGGAGGGTCGGTTCAGGCATTGATCCCCCAAGGCGACGTTGCGGCGAGCATAAGTTCCGAAAAGCGGCCGGGCAAGAGCGATGCGCCGCGTGACGCCCCTCAGCTGCCCATCAACGCCTTGACGTGCACGGCAACACTGTCGGCCAGCGCCTGCAGGTCGTAGCCGCCCTCGAGCGTCGAAACCACCCGACCATCGCAGCGCTTCTCGGCGATGTCGAGCAGTTCCCGCGTGACCCACTGAAAATCCGCCGTCTGGACGCGCAGTTGCGCCAAGGGATCGCGGGCATGGGCGTCGAAGCCGGCGGAGATCAGCAGCAGATCGGGCGCGAAAGCGTCGAGTGCGGGCAGAATCCGGTCACGATAGGCGGTGCGGAACTCTTCCGATCCGGACCCCGGCCGGAGCTGGACGTTGACGATGTTGTTGTAGACGCCGGTTTCCTGCTCCATGCCGGTGCCCGGATAGCACGGCCACTGGTGGCTCGATGCATAGAACAGGTCGCGATAGCGATAGAAGTAGTTCTGCGTGCCGTTGCCGTGATGCACGTCGAAATCGACGACGGCGACACGTTCGATGCCGTGCCGGTGGCGCGCGTGCTCGGCGGCGACGGCGATGTTGTTGAACAGGCAGAACCCCATCGCCTGGGCGATCTCGGCGTGGTGCCCCGGCGGCCGCACGGCGCAGAACGCGTTGCGGATGTCACCCTTGATGACGGCGTCGACGGCGTCGCACAGGGCGCCCACGGCGTGCAGCGCCGCATCGCCCGACGCCGGACACATGGCGGTGTCGGGATCGAGATGCACGTGCCCGGACTTCGGCAGGTTTTCGAAGAGGGCCTCCACGTAGTAGGGGGCGTGGACGTACTCGATTTCCTTCACCGAGCCGAGCGGCGCCTGCCGGCGCTGCAGATAGTGAAAGTCCTCGTGTTCAAGCGCCTCCAGGATCGCGACCAGCCGAGCCGGGGCCTCGGGGTGCCAGGACCCCATTTCGTGTTCCAGGCAGGAGGGGTGAGTGTAGAGGGCGGTCGGCATAGGCATACAGGCTAACATCCGGGAGTTTGACGGGGAGTGGATAGACGAAATTGCGAAAGTTGCCATATTGATGTGACGCTCCGGCGCTGACCAGGAAAAATATTCGCCGATTAAGCCGGAGAGGGGCTGACGCGGGTGTTTTGTCCGATGGGTCGCGGGTTGATCGGCCGTGACGGGGATACGGCGTTGGTATGGTTGCCGGCCGCGCCTGGTCGCCCCACGTTGACGGAGAATCGAGGCGCGGCTGGATTTTGGCGGGTCGGGCGACCGCCTGCGGCGCCATCGAGCGTCGGCAAACGCGTCGCCAGAGCCTGGGATGCTGCTATCGTGGACAGGGACAGTGGTCGGCAGATGAGACAAGCGAGCGCGTCGGTTGCGCTGATGGCGGCCTGCCTGATCGTCGCGGCAGGACCGGCGGTGGCCCAGGAAGCATCGCTGGTCGGGGTCGATTCCGTCCGCTCCGAGCCCCTGCGACAGACCGCTCCGGTGGTCGGACGCTTCGTCGCCTGCCAGGGCGGCGAGGTCACGGCGCGCGTCGCCGGCGCCGTCGGAGAGGTCGCCGTCGAGGTGGGCGATCGAGTCAACGAGGGCGACGTGCTCGCCGTGCTCGCGCGGGAACGGTTTGCCGCCGAGTTGGCGCTGCGCAGCGCCCAAGTCGCCGAAGCCGAAGCGGTGGCCAACTCAACCCAATCGAAGCTGGCGCTGCGGCGCCAGGAACTGGACCGCCTCAGCCGCCTGCGGCGCTCGCCGGCCTTCAGCGAGGGCCAGTTCGTCGACAAGCAGCTGGAAGTGGCGATGACCGAGGCCGAACTGGCGGAAACCCAAGCGCTCGTGGCGCGGGCATCCGCCGAGCAGCGGTTGGCGGAGATCGATTACCGGGATACGGAAATCAGGGCGCCGTATGCCGGCGCGGTGAGCCGCCGCCACACGGAAGTCGGCGCCTTCGTCAATCCGGGATCGGCGGTGGTCTCGCTGATCAACGCGGACTGCCTCGAAATCGAGGCCGATGTGCCACAGGTCCGCGCGCGCGCGCTCGATCCCGGCACGCCCGTCACCTATGGTCCCGACCTCACCCCGGCAACGGTGCGCGCCGTGCTGCCCGAGGAAAACCCCCTCACCCGCACCCGCACGGTGCGGTTCACCCCGGATGTTGATCCGCAGTCCGGGCCGGTGTCCGGCCAGAGCATCACCCTCTGGCTCCCCATCGGCGGAGGCCGCGACGTCCTGACGGTGCACAAGGACGCGGTTGTCAGCCGGCGCGGGCAGCAGACCGTTTTCGCGGTGGAGGACGGCGAGGCCGTGCCGCGCCCGGTAACCTTGGGCGAGGCGGTCGGCAGCCGCTTCGAGGTCCTCGACGGCCTCGATGACGGCGACATTGTCGTCGTCCGCGGCAACGAACGCTTGCGGCCGGGGCAGGCGGTCCGCTTCAACGGCGGTGCCGCCCCGGAGGCCGGCGGATGAACCTGATCCGCCTGTCCATCGAGCGGCCCATCGCCGTGCTGGCGGCGGTGGTGATGGTCGTGCTGTTCGGCATCGTCGCCCTGCAGAACATTCCGATTCAGCTGACTCCCGACGTCAACCGGCCGGTCATCAGCATCAACACCTCCTGGCCGGGGGCGGCCCCCGCCGAGGTGGAACGGGAGATCATCAACCGGCAAGAGGAAGCCCTGCGTGGCCTCGAGGGGCTGGCCGAGATGAGCAGCGCTTCGTCCACCGGCTCCGGACGCATCACCCTCGAGTTCAATGTCGGCCAGGACATGGACCGGGCGTTGCTGCTCGTCGCCAACCGTCTGAACCGGGTCTCCGGCTATCCCGACGAGGCCGATGAACCGCTGCTCGACACCGCGGGCAGTGACGATCAGCCAATCGCCTGGTTCACCTTCCGGCGGGCGCCCGGCAACGAGCGGGACATCAACACCTATCGCGAGTTCCTCGACGACGTCATCCGGGAGCGCATCGAGCGTGTGCCCGGCGTCAGCCGGGTCAACGTCTTCGGTGGCGCCGACCGCGAACTCAAGATCACAGTCGATCCGCTGCTGATGGCCGAGTACGGCCTGACCGTGCCCGACATCGTGCTGGCGTTGCGCGCCGCCAACGTCTCGGTGTCGGCCGGTGACGTGGACGAAGGCAAGCGCCGCTACGTCGTGCGCAGCGAGGGCGAGTTCAAGACGCCCGACGATGTCCGCGCCGTGCTGTTGCGCAGCATCACCGATCCGGCGACCGGCCGCGTCGCCCGCGTGACCGTCGGCGACGTGGCCGAGGTGGCCTTCGGCATCAAGCAGGCGACGGCCGCGATCCGCTATCTCGGGGAGCCGGCGCTCGCCATGAACGCGCAACGGGAAACCGGGGCCAACGTCATCGAGACGATGGACGGCATCCGCGAGGCCGTCGAGCAACTCAATGCCGGCCTCATCCCGGATGCCGGACTGACGCTGGTCCAGGTGTACGACGAGACGACGTACATCCGGTCGTCGATCGACCTGGTCAAGCAGAACATCTGGGTCGGCGGCACGCTCGCCGCCATCATTCTGTTCCTGTTCCTCCGGTCCGGGTCGGCGACGCTGATCGTCACGCTCGCGATTCCGGTGTCGATCATCGGCTCGTTCGTGGCCATGGCCGCCCTCGGCCGGTCGATCAACGTGATCTCGCTGGCCGGCCTGGCGTTCGCCGTCGGCATGGTGGTCGACGCGGCGATCGTCGTGCTCGAGAACATTTTCCGACTGCGACAACGCGGCATGCCGGCCGCCCGGGCGGCCTATGAGGGCGCACGGCAGGTGTGGGGCGCCGTCCTGGTGTCGGCGTTGACCACGGTCATGGTGTTCATCCCGATCCTCACCATGGATCTGGAGGTCGGCCAGCTGTTCCGGGACATCGCCGTCGCCATTTCCGTCGCCGTCATTCTGTCGCTGATCGTGGCGATCACCGTCATCCCGGCGCTGGCCAACCGGTTGCTCGGCCGGCCGATCGGCGACGTCACCAAGAATCGCCGCCTGCCGGTGGTCGACCGCCTCGCCAGTGGTTTCGTCGAGGGCACCACGGGCTTCGTCCGGCGCATCGTCGGCCACCGGATCGCCGCGATCGCGCTGGTGTTGGCGGTCTGCGGCGCCGCCGGGATGGCCACCTGGCTGTTCCTGCCGAAGCTGGAATACCTGCCCGAAGGCAACCGCAACCTGGTGTTCGCCGTGATGCTGCCGCCGCCGGGCTACAACCTGGAGACCATGCGGCTGATCGCCGAAAGCATGGAAGCCGAGGTGCGCCCCATGTGGGCCTCGGAAACCGGGCCGGAGGCGGCGCCGGGACAGCCGCCGAAGTTCGATAATTTCTTCTTCGTCGCCCGTCCGACCACCACCTTCATCGGCGGCACCGCGGCCGAGCCGCGGCGGGTCAGCGAACTCATTCCGGTCCTGCAACCGCTGATCTTTCGCGAGCCGGGGACGTTCGGCGTGATCAGCCAGCCGTCGCTGTTCGGCCGCGCCGTCGGCGGCGGCCGCTCCATCGACCTCAACGTCTCCGGCCCCGACCTGGAGGACGTGCTGGAGGTCGCCCAGGACGCGGCAAGCAAGATCGAGGCGCTGCTGCCGCGCAGTCAGGGACATCAGATGCGTCCGCGGCCGGGTCTGGAGCTGGGGGCGCCCGAGGTGCGCATCACGCCCAATCCGCTGCGGCTGACGGATGCCGGTGTCACGGCCCGCGATTTCGCGTCCACCGTCGATGCCTTCAACGACGGCCTGCGCGTCGCCGAGATCACCGTCGGCGGCAAGCGGATCGACCTGACGCTGGCCGGCCCGGTGAGCCAGATCACCGAGACCCAGGGCATCGAACAGTTGCCGATCGTCACCCGGTCGGGCGAGATCCTGCCCGTGGCGTCGCTCGCCAATGTCGAGGTCACCTCCGGCCCGATCGAGATCCGGCACCTCGAACGCGAGCGCACGGTCACCCTGGACGTCCGCCCGGCGGCGGAATTGCCGCTGGAAGCCGCGATGGAGATCCTGCAAACAAGGGTCATCGACGAGCTGCGCGCCGAGGGGCTGCCGCCGGGCGTCACGCTGCGCCTTGCCGGTGTCGCCGACAAGCTGACCGAAACCTGGTTGGCGATGGAATGGCAGTTCCTCCTCGCCATCGCCATCGTCTACCTGGTGATGGCGGTGCTGTTCGAGAGCTTCGTCTACCCGCTGGTGATCTGCCTGGCGGTGCCGCTGGCCACCGCGGGCGGCGTCGGCGGGCTGGCAATCCTCAACCTGTTCACCTATCAGCCGCTCGACATGCTGACCCTGCTCGGCTTCGTCATCCTGGTCGGCATCGTCGTCAACAACGCCATCCTGCTCGTCCACCAGACCCTGCACCACGCTCGGGTCGACGACATGACGGCGGCAGACGCCATCGTTTCGGCGACCCGCGATCGCATTCGGCCGATCTTCATGTCGACGCTGACCAGCATCTTCGGGATGCTGCCGCTCGTGGTGTTCCCCGGTGCCGGCTCGGAACTCTATCGCGGCCTCGGCTCGGTGGTGCTGGGTGGACTGGCGCTGTCCGCGGTGCTGACGCTCGCCATCATCCCGCCGCTGCTGACGTTGATCGGACCGCTGATCGAGCGCCAGCGCCCGAGCGAGCGGCGTGTTGTCGATCTCGAGCCGCGTCAGGCGGCGGAATGATCGGCCACCGGGTCCGCGCCCGCCCCTGAATCCGGACGCAAACGACCTGGATCGGTCGAACGAACCCTGCGCTAATCGCCGCGGCCGCGACCGGCGAAGGGCAGCGGCAGCAGGCTGGCGACGAAGAACACGGTGGCGGCGACGACGATCGACGGCCCGGCCGGCGTGTTCCAGTGCAAGGAGCCGTTGAGCCCGAGGACGGCCGCCGCGGCGCCGACGCAGATGGCGATCACCGCCATCTGTTCCGGCGTGTGGGCGAAGCGGCGGGCCGTCGCGGCGGGAATGATCAGCAGCGAGACGATCAGCAG
>CAZBWP010000074.1:0-5270 GCA_964495295.1 uncultured Rhodospirillaceae bacterium
TCGGTCGTGAACACGCCGGCTTGCGCCGCCAACTGGCGAACCGCTTCGACGTCCGCCGCGCACACCTCATGGCGGATGTCGACAGCGACGCGATTACCCCGCGCGGGCGGGCGGCGCCGCCGGCGCGGCCGCGGATGCGCAGCGCCGGCGGCGAGACCCGAGAAGAAGCGCACGGCATTCCGCCCGAGCGTGCGCACGCGATAGCCACCCTCCTGCACGACCAGCGTCGAATAGCGCTCGGCGCCGATCATCCGTCCGAGGGTTTCGAAGTCGTTGCCGACGAGGCGCCATGTGCCCGTCGGGTCGCCCTTGGCCGTGTCGAAACCGACCGAAACCACCAGGAAGTCCGGGGCGTGGCGCGCAACCCGCTTGAGCGCCGTTGCCAACGCCTCCCGGTGGTCGTCGGGCGTCGCCGTCTCCGCCAGCGGCAGGTTCATGTTGGCACCAGCGCCGGGGCCGCGTCCCGTCTCGTCCCGAAAACCCGAGAAATATGGATAGGCGACGTTGGGATGACCGTGGATCGACACGGTCAACACGTCCCCCCGTTCGTAGAAAATGTCGGCAGTGCCGTTGCCGTGGTGATAGTCGATGTCGAGCACCGCGACGCGCCCGTAGCGGCTCAGATAGTGGGCGGCGATCGCCGCGTTGTTGAAATAGCAGAAGCCGCCGAAGGCGCTGCGCTCGGCATGGTGGCCGGGCGGCCTGACCAGGGAATACGCCGAGGTCGCACCACCGACGACGAGGTCGGCTGCGGTGAGCGTGCAGTCGACCGCTTGGCGTGCGGCGAGATAGGCGCTTTCGTTGAGGGGGGTGAAGGTGTCCATGCAGAAATATCCGGCGCGGACGGTGTTCTCCTTCGGCGGACGCGAGGCGTTGCGGAGCGGAAAAACATAGGGGTAGATCGACTTCCCCCGCGGCACCGACTTGCAGGCCCGCTCCAGATAGTCGACTAGGCGCCCATCGTGGACGGCGCGAATGAAGCGGTCGGAGAACGGACGGACGGCAACGCGGCGGACCAATCCGGCGGTCTCCAGCGCCGACAGGATGGTCGGCACGCGGACCGGCGCCTCCACATAGCCGCGCTCGCGGACATGATGGATCTGGTGGCGGTCGTTGACGACCACGGGCAGGAGCCTTGCGTCGGCACGCTCCGGTATCTGCGCCCGGACCGTCGGCCGGCGCACATAGCGGGGCGGCCGCACCACCGCCGGATCGTCGACCACCGACTCGACGACCATCTCGACGTAGCTCGGCGGACAGAGGTCGCCGTACTTGCGCTCCAGGATGGCGCGCATCACCGCCCGGAGTTCGTCCCTCGACAATGGCCGGTCGCGACCGAGGCCGTCATAGACGAGATAAGGCGGATCCGTGCCGCCCGGGGTCAGCGGCGTTTCGTACGCGGTGCCCGCGATGGGACGGGCGCCATACCGCTCGTAAAAGCGCAGGCGCGCCTCGTTCTGCGCGCGGATCGCCGGATCGGGACTGAGCTTCGGGTCATCGGGCAGGCATTCCAGGAACAGCCCGATGGCCCCCAGGCCGATCGCCTCTTCCCGCACCCGTTCGTAGAGCGCCGCGCCCAGGCCGCCGCCCGTGCGCCCGGGCGCTGTCGAAATCACCTCCAGGTAGCAGAAATGCAGGTCCGGCGCGTACAGGAGCAGGGCGACGCCACGCACCATCTGCCGCGCGTCCTCGGCGACGAACAGCCGAGATACCAGGCGATGCGTCAACGGATCGCGGAGCTGCGCCGGCAGCTTGGCGATGTCCTCCTCCGCCATGCCCGCGAACTGGCCGCGCAGGATCGCCTGGGCCTCGGCCACTGCCGTCCGGTTGGCTGGCGTGTGGTCGTCGGTGACGCGTCGAATGCGCAGCATCGCCGTTCAGGCGACCGTCGCCAGGTCTCCCGCACGCGTCCGGGCCGACGCCGCGATGCGGGCGACGACGGCGTCGTAGTCGATCCCGGCCGCCTGCGCGGCGGCCGCAAACCCAGCGTCCGGTGACAGACAGGGATTGGCGTTGACGTCGATGACCCACGGCGTGCCGTCACCATCCACACGGAAATCCACGCGGGCATAGCCGGCAAGGCCGAAGAGACTCCAGCACTGGCGGGCCAGCGTGCAAAGCCGGGATACCAGCGACCGCTCGTCCGTTGGGAGCACGAACCGGCGCGGCGTCCGATGATAGGCAAAGCTTGAAGCGATCCATTTCGCCTCATAATCGACGATGCGCGGTCGCTCGGGGGGAAAGTCGACAAACTCGATCTCGGCGGCGGGCAGCACCTCGACGCCGGACGCCGACTGCAGCATCGCGATGTTGAACTCCCGTCCCTCGACATAGCGCTCGACAAACCACTCGCCGCCGAACCGGGCAGCGCGCGCGGCGAGTGTCCGCCGTGCGTCCCGCGCCTCGACCACGGACCCCGCATCGAGTCCGACCGACGCATGTTCCCAGACGGATTTGACGATGACGCGGTCGCCGGCCGCGAACCCGCCCCCGTCATGCGACCACGGCGGTGTGGGAATGGCCTCCGAACGCATCAATCCCTTGGCCAGGCACTTGTTGGTGGCGGCGAGCTGGGAGGTGGCGTCGCACCCCGTATACGGCAGCCCCAGCACAGCCAGGACGCCGGGGACGACGGGGCCGAGACGGCTGTCACCGGCCAGCGAATCGACGACATTGAACAGCAGCGCCGCCCGCCGGACCCGCGGGGAGGACAGCGCGGACAGATCGAGATCCAGGGGCATCAGATCGGCCCGCCAACCGAGCCGCGACAGCGCCCCGGCGATCGCCTCGGCCTGAACCACACCGTCAGCCTCGTCGGGCCGGTCGGCGGCGGCCCCATAAAGGACCACGGCGGATTCTCGCGCCGTGGTCATCCCCTCGCCTCGGCGCATGCCGCGGACGTCAGTCCGAGCCTGTCGACCGCGGCGGCAATGATCATCGCAATGAGGTCATCGAACGAGTACCCCGCTAGCCGAGCCAGGATCGGCAGGTCCGAGCGCACCGGGTTGAGGCCGGCGAGCGGGTTGCACTCGAGGAACTGCGGCACGCCGTCGGCGTCGCCCCGGAAGTCGAGGCGCGCGGCATCCCGGCAATCGAGCGCCCGGAAAGCGGCGAGTGCCGCTTTCCCGGTACGCTCGGCGGCGGCGTCGTCGGCCAGGCGATAGCGGACCCGATCCTCGTACTCCTCCTTGTTGAGAAAGGAATAAAGCCCCGCTTCGGCGGTCGCCAGCAACTCGATCTCCATGACGCCGAGCACAATGGCGCCACCGCCGTTGCCAACGATGCCTACCGTGAATTCGCGGCCGGGGAGCAGTGACTCGACGAGAACGGGCTGACGGTACGCGGCAGTCAAGCTCGACACCGCGCTTCGCAGCGCCCCGGGGTCGTCGGCCCGCGATGCGCCGGAGCAGCCCTTGCCACTGCCTTCGGCCAGCGGCTTGGCGAACACCGGATAGGCAAGGGGGCAGGTCGAGACGTCGTCGGCCGACGCGAGCACGCACCACGGTGCCGTCGCCACGCCGGCTGTTGCGACCAGCCGCTTTGCGACGCTCTTGTCGAGCGTCGCCGCCATGGTCAAGGGGTCGGAGAACACATAGGGCACATCGAAGGCCTCGAGCACCGCCGGGACCTGGGCTTCGCGGCTCCGCCCCCGCAGCCCCTCCGCCAAATTAAACACGAGGTCCCAGCGAGCGCCGGCGGACAGCCGCGCCGCCAGTGCACGAATGCCGCCGATGCGGTCGACGCGGTGGCCAAGCCGTTGCAACGTGTCCGCAATCCCGGAGATGGTTCCCTCGCTGTCGAACTCGGCGGTCTCGTCCTCACGATAGCCCGCGGCCAGGTAGTCGGCCCGCAGGTCGTAGGTCATACCGATCGTCAGCACGTCATGCCCCCGTCGCGGGAGGCGCGGCCGATGCGGCCTCCGGGATCCGGATAGCGATAGACGCGGCCCTCGAAATTGGTGATCAACAGGTCATCGCCGTCGCGACCGACGATGGGGTCCGGCAGCAGCGGAATCTTGCCGCCGCCGCCCGGGGCGTCGATCACGTAGGTCGGGACGGCGTAACCGGTCGTATGGCCGCGCAAACCTCGAATGATCTCGAGGCCCGTCTCGACGGGGGTGCGAAAATGCGCCGAGCCGGTGATCGGATCGCACTGATAGAGGTAGTAGGGGCGCACCCGGCGAACGAGCAGCCCATGCATCAGCCGTTGCATGGTCGCAACGTTATCGTTGATCCCACGCAACAGCACCGTCTGGCTGCCGAGCGGAAGCCCGGCGTCGGCCAGTCGGTTGCATGCCTCGGTGGTTTCGGGGCTCAGTTCGGCCGGATGCGTGAAATGCAGGCTCAGCCACACGGGCCGATGCTTTTTCAGGATCCCAACCAGGTTCCGGGTGATCCGCATCGGCAACACCGCCGGCACCTTCGAGCCCATCCGGACGAATTCGACGTGGCGGATCGCCCGCAGGCGTCCGAGCAGGAAGTCGAGCTTTTCGTCCGAAAGGGTCAGAGGGTCACCGCCGGAGACCAGGACATCGCGGATCTCGGAGTGCGCCTCAATGTATTCGAGCGCCCGTTCCCACTGCGGCACGCTGAATTCATACTCTCCACCCGGATCGCCAACCATGCGGGCGCGGGTGCAGTACCGGCAGTACGTCGAGCAGAACCCCGTCGCCAGGAACAGCACGCGATCCGGATAGCGGTGGACGATGCCGGGAACGGCGGTGTCATGGTCCTCGCCGAGCGGATCGTCATCCTCGCCCGGGCTTTTCAGGAACTCGTCACCGACCGGCACGTGAGTGCGCCGTAACGCGTCCCCCGGGTCGTCGGGGTCCATCAGGCTGGCATAGTAGGGTGTGATCCCGAACGGCAGCGCCCCGCGCCGACGGACGATCGCGGCGCGCTCGTCCTCGGACAGGTGAAAGACCCGCTCGATCGTGTCGAGCGACCTTAAGCGATTGCGGACCTGCCACCGCCAGTCGGACCACACGGCGACGGGAGTTTCGGGGGCGAGCCGGCGAAGGAATGCCCGGCTCGTCCCGGAGACGGGAAAGCTTTCCGATCGCGAACGGGTGCGGGCGGTGGGCCGTGCAGTGGTCGGCGCATCGACCGTGATTATCGAAGGCGCAATGGACGAAATAGGGTGATCGGCACATTGGGCCGTCGTACTCGGCGGTTCGGCCGGCTCCGTCAACTCAAGCATTTGCATGGAGTTCGATCACGTACAACGGCGGATCGGATGTGCGCCCATCGCCAAGGCCGACAACCCGCCTG
>CAZBWP010000074.1:5370-8725 GCA_964495295.1 uncultured Rhodospirillaceae bacterium
CTCAGCGTCACGGCGGTGCCGTTGGCGCAGACCATGAGCATGGATTTGGATTCGCCGCCGATGTGTTCGTAGTCCAGATCGACACCAACGATTGCGTCGGCGCCCAGCGCCGCCGCCTGCTCCTGCATCTCGCCGACCGCCAAGTCCTTGGCTTTCCTCAACTCGTCCTCATAACTCACGGACCGCCCGCCAACGAAGTCGCGGACGCCGGCCATGAAGTCCTGAAAAAAATTGGCGCCGAGGACGGCCTCGCCGGCGACGATTCCGAGATAGCCGGTGATTTTGCGTCCCTCGACGCAGTGGGTGGTCGTGACGATCATGGAAGGCCCCTTCGGTGAGGCCGGCACTATTCCATGTTAGCCGGGCAGCGGCAAGTTTTGCGACAATAGTGCTGCCGTTTGACGATCCCGCAACTGTTGCACGTCGAAATCCTGGATCGTGTCATGGAAGAGGCGATGCCAGTTGATTTCGGCCTTCAGCCGGGTGAACACACTGCCAAGACCGATGGCGGCGCGATCCATCAGCACGAATTCGCGCGGCGGTTTCACGCCGCCGATACGGCGCAATTCCATGTGCACCTTGGCGGCCACCTGTGCCCCGTAAGCGGTGCCGCCGTCCTCTTGGATTGTCTGCACCCGATCCTCCATCAGCGGGCGATACAGGAAGCGCGCCCAATGGTTGAGGACCTCGATCAACTCATGGCTGATGTTCTGGAATCCCCAGGTCTCGTACGCGTGCACGGCCAGGGCTTCGTTGTTCTCGCGGAGCGCCGTGTACAAGTCGATCACCGCACCGACGAAATCGGGTTTGAACACACGAACGCAGCCGAAATCAAGCAGGTTGATCGAGCCGTCCGGACGCACCGTGTAATTGCCGAGGTGCGGATCGCCGTGGATCACGCCGAACCGATAGAAGGGTACGTACCACGCCGCGAACATGTTGCGGGCGACGGCGTTGCGCATGTCGATGTGATGATCGACGAAGTCGAGCAACGGGTCGCCGTCCAGCCACAACATCGTCAGCAAACGCCGGGTGCTGAGTTCGTCGACAGGCTCCGAGACGTGCACGCTTTCGGCGGCGGCGCCAAGCATGAGACGGTAGAGCCGCATGTGCCGCGCCTCGCGCTGGTAATCCAGTTCCTCGCGCAGGCGATCGGAAAGTTCGGCCTGGATTTCGCTTGCATCGATGGCGCGGTCGTATCGGCGGTAGATGGACAGGATCAAACTCAGCTGGCTCAGGTCCGCCTCGACGGCCGAAGCCATGTCAGGGTATTGTAGCTTGCACGCCAAGCGTCGGCCATCGAGCGCGACGGCACGATGCACCTGCCCGAGCGAGGCGGCAGCGGCGGCGTGGTGCTCGAACTCGCCAAATCGGCCCTGCCAGCCCGGCCCGAGTTCGGCGGTCATTCGCCGCTTGACGAAAGCCCAGCCCATGGACGGCGCGTTGGTCTGCAACTGCGCCAATTCCGCCGTGTACTCCTCGGGCAGCATGTCGGGGACGGTGGCGAGGATCTGCGCCACCTTCATCAGCGGCCCTTTCAAGCCACCGAGGGCCATTTTCAGATCGGCGGCGTGGCCAAGTCCGTTGCCTGCGCGGCCGAACACGCGGTCGCCGGCGTAGCGCGCGGCGACCGAGCCCACGGCGGAACCGACCGAGGCGTAACGCTTGACGCGACCGCCGAACGAGCTCCGATCTTCACCGGTCGGTTCGGCCATGACGAAGTCTGCTGGCATGAGGGAATACACTCCTGATCGAAACTACCGATGATCCTACGACCGGCCGCGTCGTTCCGATCATCGCTGTCCGCCCGCTGTCCAACGGCTCACGGCAAAGCCTCCAGTTCGTCGATGAGATCGACGATCACATCGAGGCCCTGACGCCAGAAGCCGGGGTCGCGGGCGTCGAGCTCGAACGGTCCCAAAAGATCGGAATGCCGGCGGGTTCCGCCGGCGCAAAGCATGTCGATGTAGGTGTCGGTGAACCCCGGCAGGCCACGCTGGTAAACGCGATAGAGGGCATTCACCAGGCAGTCCCCGAACGCATAGGCGTACACATAGAACGGCGAATGCACGAAGTGCGGGATGTAGCTCCAGTAGTATCGATATTCATCGTGGAATTTGACCGCCGGCCCCAGGCTCTCATTCTGGACATCGAGCCAGATTTCGCCCAGCCGGTCGGCGGACAACTCGCCCTGGCGCCGTTCCTCGTGCACCCGCCGCTCGAAAACGAAGAACGCGGTCTGCCGGACGACGGTGTTCAGCATGTCCTCGACCTTGCCCGCGAGCAGCCGCTTTCGCTGCTCCGGGTCGCGCTCGCGGTCAAGCAGCGCCCGGAACACCAGCATCTCACCGAACACCGACGCGGTCTCGGCCAAGGTCAGCGGCGTTTCCGACATCAGGGTGCCATGCCTGGCGGCCAGCACCTGATGCACGCCGTGGCCCAATTCATGCGCCAGCGTCGTCACGTCACGGGAGCGACCATAAAAGTTCAGCAGGACGTACGGATGCGCCGACGGTACGGTGGGATGCGCGAACGCGCCCGGATCCTTGCCCGGTCGCGGCGCGGCGTCGATCCAGCCTTCTTCGAAAAACCGCTGGGCGATCTCCGCCATGCGCGGATCGAACGCCTCGAACGAGTCGAGGACGATCGAGCGCGCCTCCTCCCATCCGAAGGTCCGTTGACGCGCTCCGGGCAACGGCGCATTGCGGTCCCAGTAGTCGAGCACCTCCCCGCCGAACCAGCGCGCCTTGATCGCATAGTAGCGGTGGGCGAGTTCGTCGTAGGCGCCGCGGGTCGCCTCGACCAAGGCATCCACCACCTCGTCCTCAACCCGGTTCGACAGGTTTCGATAGGACACGGGCGTCGCATACCGGCGCATCCGGTCGTCGATCTCCTTGTCCTTGGCGAGCGTGTTGGTGATCAGGGTGAACAGCTCCACCTTCTCGCCCAACCCGGCGCCCAGCGCTTCGGCGGCGGCGCGGCGGCGGCTGGCGTCGGGATCGGACAGCTGATTGAGCACCTCCGAGATCCCCAAGGTCGCACCGTCCATCTGGAACGACAACGTGGCGATGGTCTGTTCGAACAACCGCACCCAGGCGCTTCGCCCGGTGAGTTCCTTCTCGTGCAAAACCGCCTCGATGTCCGCCGACAGCTGGTGCGGTCGAAACAGCCGTGAATCACGGATCCAGGTGGCGTAATGCGCCGCGGCCGGATCCTCGAGCTGACCCGCCAACACGGCGTCATCCAGGTCGTTCAACTCCAAGGTGAAAAACAGGATCTCCAGCGTCACGGCGTTGGCGCGTTCTTGCACGGACTGCAGAAACCGGCCGCGCGCTGGATCGCCCATGTCCTCGGA
>CAZBWP010000074.1:8825-10308 GCA_964495295.1 uncultured Rhodospirillaceae bacterium
TGATCGCCGACCATGCGATCATGATGGCCGGCGGCATTACCGTTCCCGCCTACACCACGAATACCATCACCGATCATGCCCACATCATCGCTGACAGCGGCGCCGCCGCGGCTATCGTCGCAGGTGAGCGGCTGCTGGAGCGACTCCTCCCGGCCGCGGCGGCCTCCGATCTTCGTTTCGTGGTGACCATGGATCCCGCCACCTACGACGGCGCACCGCCGGTTCGCGGCTGGCAGGACATGATCGCCGCGGGCGCGACCGGAGCCGGCGAAATCGCCAAAGCGGCCCAAAACATTCGCCGCGACGCGACGGCGTGCATCATCTACACCTCGGGCACGGGCGGCACGCCGAAGGGCGTGATGCTCTCGCACGCCGCGCTGCTCCATAACTGCGACGGTGCCATCGACGCGCTCCATGCGCTCGACCTGGAAGGCGCGATTTTCCTGTCGTTCCTGCCGCTGTCGCACTCCTACGAACACACCACCGGGCAGTTCGTGCCGGTCGCCACCGGCGCGCAGATCTACTACGCCGAGGGCGTCGAGGCGCTGGCACGCAACATGGTCGAGGTGCGCCCGACGGTCATGACCGCGGTGCCCCGACTGTTCGAATCCCTGCAACAGCGCATCACCCGCGGCGTCGACAAGGCGAGCCCGCTGAAGCGCGCACTGTTCGAACGCACGCTTGCGCTCGGCAAGAAGCGCTTCGAACGGGGTGGGCACCTGCCGCCGTTCGAGGCGATCCAGGATCGGCTGCTGGATCGGCTGGTCCGCAGCAAAGTGCGCAGCCAGTTCGGCGGTCGGCTCAAGGCCATGGTCTCTGGCGGCGCCGCCCTGAACCCCGAGGTCGGCATGTTCCTCACCGCCCTCGGCATCCAGATCCTCCAGGGATACGGCCAGACCGAGTCCGCGCCCGTGGTCTCCGTCAATCGACCGGGGCGAGCGAAACTTCACACCGTCGGCCCCCTGCTCAAGAACACCGAGGTGCGGATAGCCGACGACGGCGAGATCCTGGTGCGCGGCGATCTGGTGATGCAGGGCTACTGGCGCAATGCCGAGGAGACGGCCGCGACGATCAAGGACGGCTGGCTGCATACCGGCGATGTCGGCAGCTTCGATGCCGACGGTCACCTGATGATCACCGATCGAAAGAAGGACATCATCGTGCTGTCCGGCGGCGACAATGTCTCGCCGTCGCGGATCGAGGGCAAGCTGGTCATGGAACCGGAGATCGGCCAAGCCATGGTCGTCGGCGACAAGCGCCCGCACCTGGTGGCACTGCTGGTCCCCGACGCCGAATGGCTGCGAAGCTGGGCCCGCGACGCCGGCAAGCACGGAGAACCGGCGGCGCTGGTGCGCGATCCCGACCTCAAGGCGGCGCTGTCGCCCGCGATCGAGCGCGTCAATAAAAAGCTCTCGACCATCGAAAAGATCCGCCGCTTCACCGCCGTCGCCGAGCCGTTCAGCATCGACAATGGCCAGATGAC
>CAZBWP010000075.1:0-10280 GCA_964495295.1 uncultured Rhodospirillaceae bacterium
CATCGGCGTCCCCGAGCAGGGCCCCTTCAAATCCGACATGTACCGCTACTGAGCGTACCGCTCCTGGGCGCGGCGGGGGCCCGTCCGGCACGCCCGGTCGAAGCGGCGATCGCCGACGCCCTTGCCGGCGGCGGCTTGGCCGGTATCTCCCGGTGCGGGACCATGGCGTCGCCGGTCACGTCCGCGCAGGCCGCGGCGAACCGGCCACGGGACGACAGAATCCGACATTTTCCGACATTTTCCGACAGTTCGACGCGCAGTCCGTTAGAGACATAAACGATTTCAAGTGCTTGCGGAAGAAATCAAGCACTTGGCCTGCACCGGACCCGGCGAAAACCGGGAGACATCGGCACCGGACCCCGCTTGTGGTGTTCCTTTCGCGCGCCGCGGGCCCGCCGGCCGGACGTCCTCAGGCCAGGTGCTGGCCGCCGGTGACCCAGAGTTCGGCGCCGGTGACGTAGCCGGCGTCGGCCGAGCAGAGGTAGTAGATGGCGCGGGCGACGTCCGCCGGGGTGCCCATGCGCTCCAGCGGGATCTGCGGGATCAGCGCCTCGTACTCGGCGCCGATCATCGCCGTCCGGATCTCCCCCGGGGCGACGGCGTTGACGCGCACGTCCAGCGCCGCGAACTCGTGCGCCATCTCCCGGGTCAGCGCCGACAGCGCCGCCTTGCTGATGGAGTAGGCGGAGCCGGCGAAGGGGTGGATGGCGTGGCCGGCGATGGAGGTGACGTTGACGATCGCGCCACGGCCCCGGTGCAGCGCCGCGGCGAAGCCACGGGCGAGGCGCAAAGCCGCGAAGACGTTGAGCTCGAAGACCTCGTGCCAGGCGTCCAGGTCGCCGTTCAGGCAGCCGAGCCGTTCCTTCACCGGGCTCTTCGGCGAGACGCCGGCGTTGTTGACCAGCGCGTGCAGGGGCCCGTCGCCCAGCACCTCGCCGGCGGCGTCGACGAAGCGGGCGACGCCCGTCGCGGTCGCCAGGTCGGCCGGGATGTGCAGCGTCCAGTTGGGGTCGCGCCGGCAGTCGGCGGGCACGTCGGCGCGCGAACAGGTGAGGATCCGCCAGCCGCGCTCCAGGAACAGCTGGGCCGTCGCGTGGCCGATGCCGCGGCTCGCCCCGGTGACCACCACGCACGGTCGCTCTGCGCCGCCGGGGAGCGCGGAGGCGCTGGACGCCGCCGGGTCGATCACCGTCACGGCCGCCGGCTCAGTGGCTCATCAACAGCGGGATCGGCGTCGCTTCCAGCACGTGCCGGGTGACGCCGCCGAGGATCAGCTCGCGCAGCCGGCTGTGGGTGTAGGCGCCGATCACCAGCAGATCCATGTCGTCCGCCGCGCACGCCTGCAGGATCGCCGCGCCGACCGGGCCCGTGGCGTCGGGGAGGCTGCCGGTCTGCGCCGCCACGCCGTGCCAGCGCAGGAACTCCGCCAGCTCGCCGGCGGCCTCCGGCGGGGTGGCGGCGGTGGCGGCGCTGAACAGCACCACCACCTCGGCCACGGCGAGAAACGGCAGGGCGGCGGTGACGGCGCGGGCCGCCTCGGCGCTGCCGTTCCAGGCGATCGCGATGCGTCGGCCGAACGGCCCGCCGGCGCCGGCTTTGGCGGTGGCGCCGGCCTTGACGGTGGCGCCGGCCGCCGGCGGTGCGACGAGGACCGGCCGGCCGCTCTCGAACAGCGCCGCGTTGAGGGTGAGCGCCGACACCGTATCGGCCGCTCCGCTGGCGCGGCCAAGGACGATCAGGTCGGCGAGCCGGCCGCGGTGCACGGTCTCATCGTCCTCGCGGCCGATGACGTCGCGCCAGGTGGCGGACGGTCCGGCCTGGACTTCCGCCGCGGCGATGATGGGGACATCCAAGGCGGCGCAGGTCTCGGTGAACAGGGCGTGCGCCTTCGCCGCGCGGCCCGCCGCCTCGTCCTCGGTGAGCCGCATCAGGTCCTCGATCATCGCGCCCGAGACCCCTTCGCCGAGCAGCGGCACCGATTCCTGCGGGTCGGGACGCACGTGCAGCGCCTCGACATGGGCGGCGAACCGGGTGGCGACGCGGAGCGCGGCGGTCAGCGCCGGCCGTGCCGCATCATCCCCGGAAACAGGCACGAGAAGCTTGCGAATCGACATGACGATTCCCTTTTGCCACATCGTCCATCATCGCGCGAAGCCGGGCGGAAGGGAAGGGATGCGGCCACTTGGACTCATGCGATGCCGAGGGCGGCGCATGCCTGGGCGAGGGAGGCCTCGCGGCTGCTGCCGGTGTCGATCCTGGGCCAGGCGATGTCGCCGAGATCGTAGGACAGTTGCAGGCGGACCACCCACGACGTGGCATCGGAGACGTTGCGCTTGCGATGGGTCACCCGCTCCTGCATCACCTCCGGCGGCGAGTCCAGCCACAGGCCGTGGAACGGCACCCCGGCGTCCCGTGCCACCGCCTCGATCGCCGCCCGTTCCTCGGGGTCCGCGAACACCGCATCGGCGATCGCCGCGCGCCCCGTGGCCAGCACCGCCAGGCACTCGTCGTAGACGGCCTGATAGGTGCGCAGTGTCATGTCCCGCGAATAGCCGGAGCTGCCGAGCCGCGTCTCCAGCCCGACGCCGGCGAGGCGCTTGCGGGTGACGTCGGTCCGCACCACCCGCGCACCGGGCGATGGCCCGACCAGCGGCGCCAGATCGCGGGCAAGGCGCGACTTGCCGCTGCCGGACAGCCCGCCGACGGCGATCAGCCGCGGCCCCGTGGGTTCCAGATAGGCGTACGCCTCGCCAAGGTAGGCGCGGGCCTCGCCCCGCAGTGCCTCGGCCACGGCGGCATCGCTCTGGGCGGCCGAGGACAGGGCGGCGACGTGGCTGCGGATGCCGGCGCGCAGCGACAGGAACAACGGCATCGCCGCCAGGCCGCCGATGTCGGCGGTGATGTCCAGATAGCGGTTGAGCAGCATGCTGGCGAGGCGCCTGAGGCCGCGATGGTCCAGATCCATGACCAGGAAGGCCAGATCGTACAGCACGTCGATGTTGGCGATCTCCTGGCTGAACTCGATGGCGTCGAACAGTGTCGCCTGCCCCTGGAACAGGCAGATGTTGCGGAGATGCAGGTCACCGTGGCAGTGGCGCACAAAGCCGGCGGCGCGACGGTTTTCCAGGAGGCCCTCGACGCCGGCGAGGACGCGCCACGACGCCTCGCGCAGCGCCCCGACGGCGGCCGCGTCGAAGATGCCATCCGGCGCCTCGGCAAAGCAGTCGGCGTTGGACTCGATCACCTTGAGCGCCGACGCTCGGCCGCCGGCGTCGGTCACCCGTTCGGCGGCGCCGTGGAAGCGGGCGACGGCGTCGGCCAGATCCTCCATGGCGAAGCGGTCGAGCCGGCCCTCCACCGCCAGCCGGTCGAACAGCATGTGCTCCTCGAACCGGGTCATCTCGACCAGCCAGTCGACGGCCTCGCCCTCGCCGCCGAGCCGCAGCCGGCCATCGGGCCCGCGCACCACCGCAACGACGCCTTGATAGAGGGCCGGCGCGGTCCGCCGGTTGACGCGCACCTCGGCGTGACAGAAGCGGCGTCGCGCCGCCGCCGTCGAATAGTCGAGGTACGGCAGGCGGACGGCGCGTTTCAGCTTGAAGGCGCGATCGCCGGTCAGGAACACCGCCGAGATGTGGGTATCGATGCGCTCGACCGGATCGGCGCTGCCGTAGGTCTCCGGCCGCGAGAGGAACTCCAGAACGTCGCTCTGGTCTTCGACAATCACCGGTTCGGCATCTCCCACCTGCCATACCCTAAGCGCTTTGCAGGCGCGGGGAAAGCCGGAACGGTGGTGGCGTCGGCTACCGGAACACCTCGCGATGTTCGGGCACGCCGTACGGATCCTCGTGGATCAGCACCTCGGCGCCGGGGAACGCCCGCTGGATCTCTGCCATCACCTGATCGGCGATGGTGTGGGCATCGATCAGGGTCAGGTCCGCATTCATTTCCAGGTGGAACTGGATGAACACGCGGGTTCCCGACGATCGCGTGCGCAGGTCGTGCAGGTCGATCACCGCCGGATGCGCCGTGGCGATCTGACGGATCTGGGCGCGCTCGGCCTCCGGCAGTTCGCGGTCCATCAGGACGTTGAGGCTCTTCATCATGATCTGCCAGGCGCCGAACAGCAGGTAGGCGGCGATCCCCAGGGCGATCAGCGGATCGGCGAGCGTCCAGCCCAGGTTGGCGCTCAGCAGCAGGGCGACGACGACACTGATGTTGGTGAGCACGTCGGCGCTGTAGTGGAGCGAATCGGCGCTGATCGCGAGCGAGCCCGTCTTGCGCACCACGTACTTCTGGAAGACGACGAGGGCCAGGGTCAGACAGATGGCGAACCCCATGACGGCGAGGCCGAACCCGCTCTGGGCGATCGGCCGGGGCTCGATGAGGCGGGCGATGACCTCGAAGATCAGGAACCCGGCCGAGCCGCCGACGAACGCCGCCTGGGCGAGGCCGGCGAGCGGCTCCGCCTTGCCGTGGCCGAACCGGTGGTCGCGGTCGGCTGGCTGCGTGGCATGGCGGATGGCGAACAGGTTGACCGCCGATGCCGCCAGGTCGAGCAGCGAATCGATCAGCGTCGACAGCAGCGCCACGGACCCGGTGGCGAAATAGGCCCCAGCCTTGGCGACGATCAGCACCGCGGCGACGCCCACGGCCGTCATCGCCGCCACGCGCTTCAGCCGGTCGGCGGCCGCACCCCTGATCACCGCGACGCCGCCGGCCGCGCTCGCCTGGCTGCGGCTCACGGGAAGAGTTCCTGCTTCCGCCAGCCCTCGCCGTCGCGCTCGTAGCGCCAGCGCATGTGCAGGCGGAACGGTCGGTCTTCCCAGAATTCCATGGCGTCGGGCGCCACCCGGAAGCCCGACCAGAACGGCGGTCGTGGCACGCTGCCGATGCCATACCTCGCGGTCATCTTGGCCACGCGGCTTTCCAACTCGAAGCGCCCTTCCAGCGGCTGCGACTGCTTCGATGCCCAGGCGCCGATCTGGCTGATCCGTGGCCGGGTCGCGAAGTAGGCGTCGGCCTCGGCGTCCGCCACCGGCGCGACGCGGCCCTCGATCCGCACCTGACGCCGGCGGCTCTTCCAATGCAGGCACAACGCGGCGCGCGGGTTGTCCTTGAGATCCGCCGCCTTGCGACTGCCGAGGTTGGTGTAGAAGACGAAGCCTTCGGCATCCCAATCCTTCAGCAGCACCATGCGCACCGATGGCAGGCCATCGGCGCTCGCCGTCGCCAGCGCCATGGCGTTTGGATCGTTGGGCTCGCTCGCCTCCGCATCGGCGAACCAGCGCCGGAATCGCTCGAACGGCTCTTCGGCCGGGGTAGAGATCATCGACTGACCACCCTATACTCATTGACGCCTGCGGCCAACCGCGGCTGCCTTATACGCCATCCTGTCCGATGCCGTTACCCATGCTTACACGCGTCACGCGCCGCCCCCGGATCACTGCCGCCGACCGCGTTTCGGCGGCCCCGGCACCATACTGACCATGTCCCGCGATCCTTACGAGGTGCTGGGCGTCGGCAAGGGCGCCGACATCAAGGACGTGAAATCGGCCTACCGCAAGCTCGCCCGCAAGCTGCATCCGGATCTGCATCCCGGTGATGCCAACGCCGAGGAGCGGTTCAAGGAGGTCGCGGCGGCCTACGATTTCCTGTCGGATGTGGACAAGAAGGGGCAGTACGACCGGGGCGAAATCGATGCCTCCGGGGCGCCGACCATGCCGCGCGGCTTCTATCGCCGGCGCGCCGAGGGCGAGCCCGGCACGCGCTATCACGATCCCCGGGAGTACTTCCAGGATATCGGGGCGGAGGGCATTTTCGCCGACCTGTTCGGCGGCGGCCGCCGGGGTCCGTCCATGCGCGGCGGCGACGTGCGGACGACGCTTGCGGTGGATTTCCTCGACGCGGTCCAGGGGGCGACCCGCGAGGTGGAACTGCCCACCGGTCGGCGGCTGAAGATCACCATCCCGCCAGGCTCCAGGGACGGCAGCGTGTTGCGTCTGAAGGGGCAGGGGCAGCCGGGGATCGGCGGCGGCGAGCGCGGCGACCTGCATGTCGAGCTTTCGGTCCGCGAGCACAAGGTGTTCCGGCGCGACGGTGACGACATCCTCGCCGACGTGCCGGTGACCCTGCCCGAGGCGCTGCTCGGCGGCAAGATCGAGGTGCCGACCGTCGACGGACCGGTGAGCATGGCGGTGCCCAAGGGGTCCAATACGGGCACGCGCCTCCGGCTGCGCGGCAAGGGTGCGCCGCGGGCCGGCGGTGGCCGCGGCGACCAGTACGTTACCCTGCAGGTGATGCTGCCGGAGCGGCCGGACACCGACCTGGAGACGCTGGTCCGCGACTGGGCACAGCGCCACCCCTATCACGTGCGGGGCGAGGGGGGATCATAGGTCATGCGGTCGTTCGACGACATCGTCCGCCTCTATCGGGTGGATCGCCTCGAGCTCTCCACTTGGATCGAGCAGGAGTGGGTCAAGCCCAGTCGGGTGGGTGACCGGCTGGAGTTCGACGATGTGGACGAGGCCCGGGTGGGGCTGATCCTGGAACTCCGCCGGGATCTGATGGTGGAGAGCGAGGCGCTCGGCCTGATTCTGTCCCTGCTTGACCAAGTCTACGCCGCGCGCCAGTTGCTGCACACGGTCGAGGATGCCATCCAGGGCCTGCCGGAGCCGTTGCAGACGCAGGTCCGAGAGCAGCTAAGGCGCACGCCGAAGCGGTAGGGCGGCCCGACCGGCGGGAGCGGCCGGCGCCGACTCCTCGCTGCGGGTCGCGCCATCGCCGAGGTCGCCCAGCAGGGTCTGGAGGCTGACGGACAGTCGGTCGCGCGACGCCGCCGCGTCCGCCGCAACGATCTCGGCGAGCCGCCGCCGCCACGCCGCCCCGTCCGCGGCGGCGGGGATGTGCTCGCCGCGCAGGTCGAGACCCAGTGCGCTGATCACGTCGCCGAGCGTCGTCGACGCGGCGTCGCGCACCGGCAGCCAGCGCCCGCTGTCCGTGCGGGCGATCAGCCGGGCGTCGCGCAGGTCCTTCAACAAGGCATCGGCGACGGCCCCCGGAACGTCGGGCGCGGTTACCAGGGCGCGCCGCTTGACCGGCCGCCCCTCCCGGGTGCCCTGGTAGAGCAGGGCGAGCACGCCGAGGGCGTTGGCGAGATGGGTGCCCGGAGCCGGCGGCGTGTCGATCTCCAGCGCCGGGCGTCCCCAGTTCGGCAACTCGGCCGTCACCACGGCGCCGGCCAGGATCACCGCCCAGGACAGGTACATCCAGAACAGGAACATCGGAATGGTGGCGAGCGCGCCATAGAGATTGCTGTAGGCGGGGAACGCCGTGACGTAGGCGGTGAAGCCGGACTTCAGCAGGGTGAACAGGACGCCGGCCACCAGGCCGCCGATGACCGCGTGGGCGATTCGGACCGGACGGTTCGGAATGATCGAGTAGAACAGGGTGAAGGCCGCCGCCAACAGCAGCGTCGGCAAGATCTGCGACAGCCAGGCCAGCGGGCCTTCCAGGACATCGCCGCCGATCATGCGGGTGAAGGCGAACGCGTCCATGGCCAGCGAGAAGCTCGCGCCGATCAACAGCGGGCCGAGGGTCAGGATCGCCCAGAAGACCAGGAGTCGGCGGACCATCGACCGCGATTCCATCGACTTGAAGATCACGTCGATCGCCGCCTCGATGGTGACGAAGAGCAACAGCGCCGTGATCGCGAGGCCGACGATGCCGACGGCCGTGAGGCCATGCGCCCGGCCGACGAACGATTCGATATACTCCTTCACCGACTCGACCGCCGACGGCAGCAGGTTGTCGAAGAGGAACGCCTGCATCTCCGCCTGGATGTCGCCGAACACCGGAAACGCCCCCATCACGGCGAAGCCAATGGCGGTCAGCGGTACCAGCGCCAGCAGCGAAGCGTAGCTGAGGGAGGCCGCCGCGGCGAAACAGCGGTCCTCGTCGAAGCGCAAGACGCACCGCTTGAGAAACAGCAGCGTGGTCTTCAGGCCGATCGATCCGGACATCATTGGCGGCACGAAACGGTCCCTCGACGTTGACGTGTCCAAAGCCATCATATAAGGCCAAGCACGGGAAGGGGAACCGCCCGTCGCGGCGGCGAGCCACACGCACCGTGGGCCAGGCTCCCGAGATCCCGCGCTGCTGCCCGCCAAAGGGGAACATCATGACCACCTCCGGACCGCTGATGTCTGGCAAGCGGGGCCTCATCATGGGCGTCGCCAACGATCGATCCATGGCCTGGGGAATCGCCCGGGCGGCGCACGCGCACGGCGCCCAGCTCGCCTTCACCTACCAGGGCGAGGCTCTGCGCAAGCGCGTGGCGCCGCTGGCGGAACAGGTGGGGTCGGCCATCGTCGTGCCATGCGACGTCGCCAATGCGGCCGACCTGGACGCCGCGTTCGAGCAGGTCGGGGAGCGTCTCGGCGAACTGGACTTCGTCGTCCACGCCATCGCGTTCTCCGACAAGGAGCAGCTCAAGGGCCGGTATGTGGACACGACGCCAACGAACTTTGCCGAGACCATGATGATCTCGTGCTACTCGTTCACGGCGGTCTGCCAGCGGGCGGAACGGCTGATGCGCAACGGCGGCAGCCTGTTGACCCTCAGCTATCTCGGCGCCGAGCGCGTCATGCCGCACTACAACGTCATGGGCGTCGCCAAGGCGGCGCTCGAGGCGAGCGTCCGCTATCTCGCCGAGGACCTGGGCAAGCAGGCGATCCGCGTCAACGCCCTGTCGGCCGGACCGATGAAGACGCTCGCCGCTTCCGGCATCGGCGATTTCCGCTTCATCCTGCGCTGGAACGAATACAACGCGCCACTGCGACGGAACGTCGCCCTGGACGAGGTGGGCAACGCCGGCCTCTACCTGCTCAGCGACCTCTCGTCGGCGGTCACCGGCGAGGTGCACCACGTCGACTGCGGCTACAACGCCATCGGCATGATGGCGGTGGACGCCGTCGACAGCGTCAAGGACCTGCTCGCGAACTTCACGCCGCAGCCCTGATGCCCGACTGATGTCCGGCAACACCTTCGGCCACAGCCTGCGGATCACCTCGTTCGGCGAGAGCCATGGCGCGGCGATCGGCTGCGTGGTCGACGGCGTGCCGCCGAGAATCCCGCTCGTCGAGGCCGACATCCAGCACTGGGTCGATCGCCGCCGCCCCGGCCAGAGCCGCCACACCACGCAGCGCCGCGAAAGCGACACCGTGCAGATCCTCTCCGGCGTCTTCGAGGGCATGACGACCGGGGCGCCGATCGGCCTCCTGATCGTCAACGAGGACGCCCGCAGCAAGGACTATGGCGCGATCAGGGACCTCTTCCGGCCGGGCCATGCCGACTATACATACTGGAAGAAGTACGGCATCCGCGACCATCGCGGCGGCGGCCGCTCCAGCGCGCGAGAGACCGCGACGCGGGTCGCTGCCGGCGCCATCGCCCGCAAGATCCTGGGCGCCGGCGTCACGGTGCGCGGTGCCCTGGTGCAGATGGGACCACATCGCATCGACCGGAGCCGCTGGGACTGGTCGGCGACGGAAGACAATCCGTTCTGGTGTCCGGATCCGATTGCGGCGGCGGAGTGGGAAGGCTTTCTCGATGGCGTGCGCAAGTCCGCATCGTCCGCCGGCGGCATCATCGAGGTGGTGGCGTCCGGGGTGCCCGCAGGCCTCGGCGCGCCGACCTTCGATCGCCTGGATGCCGACGTCGCCAAGGCGATGCTGTCGATCCCGGCGGTCAAGGGGGTGGAAATCGGCGACGGCTTCGCCGCCGCCGCCCTGTCGGGCCAGGAGCACAACGACGCCATGCGCATGCAGGGCGATGCCGTCCGTTTCCTCTCCAACCACGCCGGCGGCGTGCTCGGCGGGATTTCCACGGGAGAGGACGTGGTCGTGCGCCTCGCCATCAAGCCGACCAGCTCGATCGCGACGCCGCAGCCGACCGTGGACGTGCACGGCGCCGAGGTCGAGGTGGTGACCAAGGGGCGGCACGACCCGTGCGTCGCCATCCGCGGCGTTCCCGTGGCCGAGGCGATGCTCGCCCTCGTGCTCGCCGACCATCTGCTCCGCCACCGCGCGCAATGCGGCTGAGGCCGGACGGCCGTCGTTCCCGTCTCGGCCACGGCCTGGCGGTGGCGGCGATGGTCTGGCTGACAGCCGCGACCGTGCACGCCCGGGAGAGCGCGGACGATGACCCCTGGGGGGTCTGCGTCGCCGCGATCGCCGAGGCGGAACGGGCGGCGAAGCTGCCGCGCCACCTGCTGCACGCGG
>CAZBWP010000076.1:0-2054 GCA_964495295.1 uncultured Rhodospirillaceae bacterium
GCCGCCTTGCCGGTGACGCGCTTCGGCCGCAGGTCGACCAGGGTCAGGTGCGTGTCGGTGCCCCCGGAGACGATATCCAGCCCCCGGTCGTGGAGCGCGGAGGCAAGGACTTGGGCGTTTTCGACGACCCGCTGCGCGTAGATCTTGAAGCCCGGCCGCAGGGCTTCCCCGAAGGCCACGGCCTTGGCGGCGACGACGTGCATCAGCGGCCCGCCCTGCAGACCGGGAAACACGGCCGAGTTGATCTTCTTGGCGAGATCCGGGTCGGACGTGAGGATCATGCCGCCGCGCGGGCCGCGCAGGGTCTTGTGGGTGGTGGTCGTCACCACGTGGGCGTGCGGAAACGGATTGGGGTGGATGCCGGCTGCCACGAGGCCGGCGAAATGCGCCATGTCGACCATGAGAAGAGCGCCGACCGCGTCGGCGATCTGGCGAAAGCGGACGAAATCGATGATCCGCGGATAGGCGGACCCGCCGGCGACGATCAGTTTCGGCTTGTGCTGCCGTGCCAGGGTTTCGACCTCGTCGAAGTCGATCAGCGCGTCCTCGCGGCGAACCCCATACTGCACGGCGTTGAACCATTTGCCGGACTGGGCCGGCGGCGCGCCGTGGGTGAGGTGCCCGCCAGCGGCGAGGGACATGCCCATCAACGTGTCCCCAGGCTGCAACAGGGCGAGATAGACCGCGCCGTTGGCCTGCGCGCCCGAATGCGGCTGGACGTTGGCGAAGTCACAGTCGAAGAGTTCGCAAGCTCGCTCGATGGCGAGCGCCTCGGCGACATCCACATGGTCGCAGCCGCCATAGTAGCGCCGTCCGGGATAGCCTTCGGCGTATTTGTTGGTGAGGATCGATCCTTGCGCGTCCAGGACGGCGCGGGATACGTAGTTTTCGGACGCAATCAACTCGATGTGCTCGCGCTGGCGCCGGAGTTCGTCGCTCAGCGCGCTGGCCAGTTGGGGATCCGTGTCCGCGACCGGTTGGGCGAAGAACCGGTCGCGAGCCGATACCTCCGCATTGGGCTCGATCAGCGACATCCTCATATCCTTTCGCTGCGTGTGGTTGAGGGTGGAACGGCCGCATCGGGTCGTGACAGCTTCTCGACCCGCCGGACGTGCCGCCCTCCTTCGAAGTCCGTTTCAAGAAACACGCGCAGGCAGTCGCGTGCAACGTCGAAACCAATCATCCGGCCGCCGAAACACACTACATTGGCGTCGTTGTGTTGTCGCGCCAATCGCGCGCCCAGCGCATCATGCACCAACGCCGCACGAACTTCGGCGAACCTGTTTGCGGCGATGCTGATGCCGATGCCGCTGCCGCAGATCAGCATCCCCCGAAGGGCCCGACCGTCCCGCAGGGCCTGGGCGACGGCATAGCCGAAATCCGGGTAGTCGACAGACTCGGCACCGTCGGCACCGAGATCGACGACCGTATAGCCCCAATCGTCGAGTTCCCTCTTCAGTGCCTCTTTCAATGGAAAGCCGGCGTGATCGCTGCCGATGGCGATGCGTTTGTGGATCATCGATGCCAACTGTCGAATCCGGTTGAGGGCCAACAGAGTTACCATATGTTGGCGCCGCTGACCAGATCGCCACCAGCTTTCGCAGCACGATTGAGGCCCGCATGCAAGGGGCGGTTCGGCGCCAACGCCGTTTACGACCCAGTCTTGGTCGATTTCGCATCGCCGGCTTTAACGACAACACCACCGAGAATTCTCTGCCAGACCGGCATGCTTTCAACCTCATTCACACGAGGCGCGAGCGCTAGTTTCGAAACAGAGGCCAGGGATGAGTTGCCCCACTTCCTTGTCACTTTACTGTCTTTCCCATTGACATCGCAGCAAGGTTATGTGGTAGATGAAAAGACTGTAACTGGTATCCAGGTTAAGGCTAATGCTGATGACGGATGAGAATGGCGAGCGCGTCTCGCGAGAAGATATGCTGCGCATGGCGGTCGATGTCGTCGCCGCGTATCTGAGTAACAATCAGGTGGCGAGCTCGCAGATCCCCGAGGTCATCCACAGCGTGTACACATCGCTGACTGACATTGACGTCGGG
>CAZBWP010000076.1:2154-10173 GCA_964495295.1 uncultured Rhodospirillaceae bacterium
GATCCCCGAGGTCATCCACAGCGTGTACACATCGCTGACTGACATTGACGTCGGGTCTGCGGAGGTCCGTCCCGAGCCACAAAAACCGGCCGTGCCCATCCGCAAGTCGGTCACGCCGGATTACATTGTGTGTCTCGAGGACGGTAAGAAGCTGAAAATGCTGAAGCGTCATCTGCAGACGACATACGGGATGACGCCGGAAGAGTACCGCGCCAAATGGGGTTTGCCCGCAGACTACCCGATGGTGGCACCCACTTATGCGCAACAGCGTTCGGATTTCGCGAAAAAGATCGGTCTCGGTCGCAAAGCGGGGGAGACTCGGCGCGGCCGCGCCCGACGCTAGCTGATCCCCGGCGCTAACTGATGTCCGACTGTCCAACACTCAGTGGATAGAACATCGGCCCGGGACAACATTGTCCCGGGCCGTGTCCTCGTGATCCGTCACGTCGCGGAGATCGGCGTGGTGCGCCGTGCCCCCTGCGCGCGGGGATCCTGTCACGCCAGACAGAGGCTACTTGATATAGTCGTAGCCGCCGCCGGACCACTTGTAGAACACGTAGCCAGGCGCCGTCACATCGCCCTTCTCATCGAAGCCGATGTTGCCGAGCACCGTGTCGAACTCCTCGGCCTTCAACACCGCGGCGATGGCCTCGGGCTCGAACGAGCCGGCCTTCTCCGCCGCCTGCGCCCACGCCTGAATGGCACCGTAGGTGTAGAGGTTATAGCCTTCCGGTTCGACCCCCTTCGCCCGCATCTTCTCGACAACGGGCTGGGCGACCGGGTTCTTCCGCGGGTCGGGACTGAACGTCATCAACGTTCCCTCGCCGAGGTCGCCGGTGATGCTCCAATACTCGTCGGTGACCAGCGCATCACCAGAGATCAGCACGGTATCCATGCCCTGGTCGCGCATTTGCCGAACGATCAGGCCGGCTTCCGTGTGGTAGCCGCCATAATATAGAATTTCGATTCCGCCGGCCTTCAGCTTACTCACCAGCGCGGAATAGTCCTTTTCACCCGGCGTCACCGTGTCATAAATCACTTCCTGGACGCCACGCGCATTGAGCTGCTTCTTCGTCTCGTCGGCAAGGCCCTTGGAGTAGGCCTGCTTGTCGTGGACAATGGCGATTTTCTTGCCGCCGAACGTGTCGGCCATGAAGTTGCCGGCGACGGTTCCTTGCTGGTCGTCGCGACCACAGGTGCGAAATACGAGCGGCTTGCCCGCTTCCGTCAGTTGGGGGTTGGTGGATGCCGGCGAGATCTGCAGGATCCCTTCCTCATCATAGACGTCGGAGGCGGGGATCGAGGATCCCGAGCAGAAGTGACCGGCAACGAACACGACACCGTCGCCGGCGAACTGGTTGGCGACGGCGACGGCCTGCTTCGGATCGCATGCGTCATCGCCGATCTTGAGCACCACGGTCTCGCCGAGCACGCCACCGGCGGCATTCAGGTCGGCGACCGCCTGCTCGGCGCCGTCCTTCATCTGCTTGCCGAAGACGGCGTAGGGCCCGGTCATCGGCCCCGCCGTCGCAATGACCACGTCGGCATGAGCAAGCGCAGTGGTGGCCGCGAGCAGAATACCCGCGGTGACGATGGACTTGACGGAAGTCATTGGCAACCTCTCCTTCCCTGGGCAACCAGCCCGGACGCATCCCGGGGTGGGACACTCCATGTGATACGCCGTATGTGAAACGCCGTCAGCGCGGCCAGCGGACGCGCGAAACGACCCGAGTTTCCGGCCCTCAACTCGCCAACACAATAACATGCAAGCCAATGGTGACAAAAGCGCGGCAACGCTCCGGCTACTCCTGGCGTCGCCGCCAACCGAACAGCCCAGCCCGCTCGTACCGCCACGGGTACTGGGCGACCATTTTGCGGGACCGTGAAACGTAGAAGGCGAACAGGCCGATCGCCAGCATCGTTGCCGTTGCGATCAGCCAGCCGCTCAGCGAGAACAACTCGCCCTCGTAGAGCGCGAACACCATGAAGCGTGCGACGAGGCCGAGCAGGAGAAGGTAGAAGACGAGCTGCCAGACGGGCTTCCAGGTGGTGGCGATCGCCTGCCCCGTCATGTAGGCGCAGAACCCCATGATGACGACGACCACGCCAAGGTAGACGGCGATAGAGGTTCCCAAGAGTGCTTCCATGCCGAAGCCTCCTCAATGCCCGCCTTCGAGATAGGCGGCGCGCACTTCAGGGTTGGCCAGCAACTGTTCGCCGGTCCCCGTCATGTTGATCGACCCGTTGACCATCACGTAGCCACGATTCGCAAGCTTGAGCGCGTGGTATGCGTTCTGTTCAACGAGAAAAATGGTGACGTTGCGGTCGCGATTGATCCCGCGAATGACCCGAAAAATCTGCTGCACCACCATCGGCGCAAGCCCGAGGGAGGGCTCGTCGAGCAGCAGCAGTCGCGGGCGGCTCATCAAGGCGCGCCCGATCGACAGCATCTGCTGCTCGCCACCGGACAGGGTTCCGCCGCGCTGGGTCTGGCGCTCCTTGAGGATCGGGAACAGCTCGAAAACCTTATCCAGGTCCTCCTGGAAGTACTCCGGCGCCGCGGTCGTCGCGCCCATTTGCAGGTTCTCGAGAACCGTCATCCGGGGAAAGATGCGCCGGCCTTCCGGCGCCTGGGCGATGCCGAGGCCGATGATCTCGTGGGTCCGCATGTGGGTGATGTCCCGCCCTTCGAACGCTACACGACCGCGAGACGCTTGCGGATTGCCGCAAATGGTCATCAGCAGGGTCGACTTGCCGGCGCCGTTGGCGCCGATCAGCGTGACGATCTCCCCTTCCTCGACGGTGAGATCGACGCCGCGCAAGGCCTCGATCCGGCCATAGTACGTGTGAACGCCATCGACGTGGAGCATCGCCGCCCCTCCCCTCAGCCAATCCCGCGACCGGCGTCACGCGCCAGGTCCGCCTTGACCTCGGGAGGCAACTCCTGATCTTCGGCCTCACCGAGATAGGCGCGGATCACCGTCGGATCGTTGCGGATCTGCTCCGGCGTGCCGTCGGCGATCTTGCGACCATAGTCGAGCACGACGATGCGATCGGAGATGCCCATGACCACGCTCATGTCGTGCTCGATCAGCAGCACGCCGATCCGGTGTTCGTCGCGGATGAACCGGAGAAAGTGGTTCAGTTCAGCCGACTCCCGCGGGTTTAGGCCTGCGGCCGGCTCATCGAGGCAGAGCAGCACGGGATCGATGCACATGGCGCGCGCGATCTCCAGCCGCCGCTGATCGCCGTAGGGAAGGTTGCCAGCCTCCCAGTCGGCACGATCGGTGAGACCGACCTGATCGAGCCAGTAGCGGGCCTTGTCGATGGCGCGGCTTTCAGCCTCGGCGTAGCGTTTCAAGCCGAGCAGACCCCAAATCGTGTAACCCGACGCCCGCATCAGCTTGTCATGCTGGGCGACGATCAGGTTCTCCAGAACCGACATCGCCGAAAACAGCCGAATGTTCTGAAATGTGCGGGCGACGCCGGCCTTCCGCGGAATGTCGAACCCTTCCATCTGTTCCAAGAGAAACTGCCTGGACTTGGCGGGGTGGTTCAAGCTCAGGCAACCGATGGTCGGTTTGTAGAAGCCGGTGAGGCAGTTGAACACCGTGGTCTTGCCCGCCCCGTTGGGCCCGATGATGGCGGTGATTTCGCGATCCTCGGCGACAAACGAGACGTCATTGACGGCAATGAGGCCGCCGAAGCGCATGGTCAGGTGTTCGACCCGCAGCAGCGGGCCGGCCGCCTCCACGCCGCTCATGGCTCGGACGTTCCCGATGCCGGTCTTCGACCGGTGAGCCTGGCAAGCCAGCCGCCCGCTCCCGCGCCGTGCAGCGTCACCGTCGGCTCGCGATGCGCGAGCAACCCCTTCGGCCGGTACCGCATGATCAGCACCATGGCGCCCCCGAACAGGAGCATTCGATACTCCTGCAGGTCCCGGAAGAACTCCGGAATGCCGATGACCAGCAAAGCCGCCAGCACGACACCGAACTGGCTGCCGCGCCCGCCGAGCACGACGACCATCAGGATCAACGCGGACTCGATGAAGGTGAAGCTTTCGGGACTGATGAACCCCTGGCGCGTGGCGAAGAACGAGCCGGCGAAACCGCCGAACATGGCGCCGAGGGAGAACGCGGTCAGCTTCGTGTTGCGGGGATTGATGCCGAGGGACCGGGCGGCGATCTCGTCCTCGCGCAGCGCTTCCCAGGCACGCCCCACGGGCAGCTTGCGGATGCGCAAGGTAAACGCGTTGGTGATCAGGGCCAGGATGAGGATCAGGTAATAGAGGAAAATGATCCGGTGCAGCGACGAATAGTCCAGGCCGAAGAACGTGTGGAACGTCTCCACGCCCTCCCCGGGTTGGCGATCGAACGGCAGGCCGAAGAATGACGGCCGCGGAACGCCGGACAGGCCATCGGGCCCCTTGGTCAGGCTGTACCAGTTGATGAGGATCAGGCGGATCATCTCGCCGAAGCCGAGCGTCACGATGGCAAGGTAGTCGCCGCGCAGGCGCAACACCGGAAAGCCGAGGATGATGCCGAACATCGCCGCCAGCGCACCGGCGATCGGCAGGCAGGCCCAGAAGCCCATGTCGAAGTTGAGGGCGATCAACGCGAAACTGTAGGCGCCGACCGCGTAGAACGCGACATAGCCGAGATCGAGAAGCCCCGCCAAGCCGACCACGATGTTCAGGCCCCAGCCGAGCATGATGTAGGTGACGACGAGGATCGCCACGTCGAGGATGTACCGGTTGGCGAACGGCAGGAAGGGCAGTGCCACGGCGAACAGCACGGCCATCGGCGCAAACCAGTGCGTATAGTTTTGCACGAGCTTGCCGAGATCGCCGACGTGCCGTGGTCCAGAGTGCTGCGACCGGAAACTGGATCCGAGCGACAGGAGCAAACTGAGGACCGCCACCGCCGCGGTCATGGTGAAGACCTTGTCCCACTGGGGATCCAAGGTCAGCCCGCCGGGCTGCGGAACGGTCTTCAGTCCGACGATGGGGACGAACAACACAAAGGCGATGAGCGTGGTCCGCCCCACGTCCCGGGCGATGGCCAAGGGGTCGAACCGGGCGGCGTCCGTACGGTCCGACATCACTCAGACCTTTTCGACCTCAGGTTTACCGAGCAGACCCGTAGGTCGGAAGATCAACACCAGCACCAGGATCGAGAATGCGGCCACGTCCTTGTATTCGGCGCTGAAGTATCCGGCCCAGAAAATCTCGATGAGGCCGATCAGCAGGCCACCCAAGACGGCACCCGGCAGCGAGCCGATGCCACCGAGGACGGCAGCGGTGAAGGCCTTGATCCCGGGCAGGAACCCTTCGAAGAAATAGATCACGCCATAGTAGAGCAGCCACATCATGCCGGCGACGGCGGCGAGCGACGCGCCAATGACGAATGTCGTCGAGATCGTCCGGTCGACGTTGATGCCGATCAGCGCCGCCATCGGCCGATCCTGCTCACAGGCCCGCTGCGCGCGGCCGAGGGACGTCTTGCCGATCACGTACCAGAAGATCAGCAACAACATGATGGTCACGAAAATGATCAGGATATTCTTGTAACCGAGGACGACCGGAAAGGTATCACTCTGCATGACGATGAAGCTGCCGGAGAGCAAGGGAGCCATCGGCTTGGGGCTGGCGCCCTGGGCCAACTGAACGTAATTCTGCAGAAAGATCGACGCGCCGATGGCCGAAATCAGCGCCGCCAGGCGCGGCGATCCGCGCAGTGGCCGGTAGGCGATGCGTTCGAGCGTCCAGCCGTAGGCGCCGGTCACCAGCATGCCCGCGAGCATGACGATCAACAGGGCCAGGGGCAGCCATCCCAGCCCAACCATCCCAAGAATAATGAAGGCGATGAGGGCGACAAAGGCACTGATCATGAAAATTTCGCCGTGGGCGAAATTGATCATGCCGATGATGCCATAAACCATCGTGTAGCCGATGGCGATGAGCCCATAAATGGCTCCGAGCGTGACACCGTTGATGAGCTGCTGAAGGAAATACTCCATGGTATAAGGTTCACTACCCCTTATGCACTATGACTCATCAACAGTCTTGAAGACCAGCGTTGTCCCGGAGCAACACGCCGGCGTCCAGGATGCACCAAAAGGCCGCTGCACTCCCCGACCGCTTCGCCTCTCGCCACGGCTCCCGCTCGTTCCCATCGAACGGTCCCTTCCTCACATCAAAGGAAGTATAGAATTCTTTCGGAGGCCTTCGCCTGCAATCGAACCGTCACGAGCGGCCGATGGTGTCGTCGGCGGCGGGAACGATGTCAAGCGAAAAAGGCCTGCCGACGGCTGCCTGCGCGGCGGGCGAGAACATAGGACAGCTTGCGGATCGCGATGTGCGTCAGCGCTTCCAGGTTGCCGCGACACGACCCGGGAACGCTGACTTCCGTGCCCGTGACCGGGTCGATGGCGGCGACGCGGACATGCGCGCCGATCCGCCGGATCTCGATAAGCACCTCGCCATGTTCAGACCGCGTGCGCTGACGCATCGGCTCGCCTCCCGCCGCTCGATTGGGTCGCGGCAGGAGACGTCCGACGTCCCTAACGTTCGGTTAACCGCCCTCAGCGCAGCAGCGACGCAGTCACCCGCTGCCGGACTTCGTCCGCTGCGTTGTCCCGAAGGCGACGATTTGTCTCAACGATCGCGCCGAAGCTGGTGCACTGCCTGACGATTTCGTTGCGGCCCTCCAGCGTGTCCGTGGACCAATTGTGGTTGACCTCGACCAGCACACCCTCGTCGGTGATCCTGAAAAAGCACCGATTGAGACTCGACAGTCCGCCGACGCTGCGTCGGCCCCAGTTCGAATCAAAGCCGTAGAACGCTTGCGGATGGGTGGTGGCGGTCGCGGTTCCGCCCGCCGTGACGATCCGCTCGGCGTAGCCCTCGCAGCGGTCAGCCAGATGCAGCTGTCCCCGCCCCGCGAGAATGAAATGAAGCGGTGAGCCGACCGGATCGATCAGCTGCCACTGCGCATCGCACGCCGGATAGAGAGCGATGTGCAGGGCAAAGCGACGATTGCGCTGAGTGAGGGCGCGTTGCGGCTGCTTGAACGCCGTGTTCACCGCAACGGTCCCGCCCGCGCCGATGCCGATAATGCCGATCCGGTTCGCATCGATGCGCGGGTCGGCGGCGAAGTGCATGAGGGACGCGAAGGCATCGGCGACGCGCATGTCCGGTGTCACTTCCCGCTGCGCCAACTCGCTTTTTTCGACACCACGGGATGCAAAACTGTCGGGAACGAACGTGGCGACTCCCATGCCCAGCATCAGCTCCGACCAGAATTCAACTCGGCCGCTATCGTCCATGCCGGTGGCATCGGCAACGACGATCATCAGTGGCACCGGGCCGGCAGCCGTTGCCGGCATCGTCAGGGTGCCGGTCACCGCTTCGGTCGCGCTGACGCTCCGACCACCGAGAACGTCGGCGATGGTGGTCAGGGCAACGGAATTGACCTCGACGCGTTCGGCGGCGACAGCCGAGGTCCCGACCACCGCCAAGGTGACCGCGGCGGCACAGGCAAGGCGTCGGCATAGCCGGCGGATGGCGATTTTCTGCTTCATTTTGCCCTCTGGCATCCTTCGTTGACTGGGAAGTGGATCGGATCATTGGCTCAGGGACCAAGCGGATCGACCGATCCGCTTGGTCCCTGACCTGATTGTTCGAGTCAACCGACGGATGGGACGCATCAGTCGGTATCGCCCCAATGGGGGTGCCGCGCACGCCCCGGATTTACATGCTGCGCCGGTACTTGCCACCCACGTCGAACAAGGCGTCGGTGATCTGTCCCAGCGATAGCACGCGCACGGCATCCATCAAAACGTCGAACATGTTGCCGCCCGTCGTTGCCGCCTCTTGGAGACGGCGCACCATGGCCGGGGCGGCGCCTGAATTGCGGTCCTGGAACTCCCGCAGCCGGCGCAGTTGGCTCTGCTTTTCCTCTTCCGTCGAGCGAATGAGTTCGGGGGTCGGGAGTTCGATTCCGTCGGGGTTGACGAACG
>CAZBWP010000077.1:0-10149 GCA_964495295.1 uncultured Rhodospirillaceae bacterium
GGCGGATCAGTCCACGTCCAGCTTGCCGTTGACGGTGATGTCGCAGGCGATGCCGGCGACGCTGACGCGGGCGGTGGCGGCGAGCGGACCGGGCGGCAGGGTGCCGGCCTCGGCGGCGGCGCGCACCGCCTTCTCGATCTCGCGCTGGCTGGTGACGCCGAGCGTCTTCAGGAACTTGCGGGTCGACATGTTGAGGGCGTCTTCGTTCATGGGGGCCTCCTTCAGGGAACGCGCTGGGGTGGATTCATGGTCGCGCTGGTTCATGCCGGCGCCATCACCGGCAAGTTGACAAGCAGATTCTGCGGCTTCAGGCGCAGCCGGTTGTCGGCCGCCATCGCCATGCCGAGGTAGACGGGCCGGCCGGTCATCTCCGGCAGTATCGCCGCCGGCGCCTTGAACTCCAGGCGGAACAGCGCGAGCAGGCGATAGAGGCGGTCCTCGGCGACCTCCGTCTCGGCCCACAGATCGTTGAGGATGTCCGTCGCCTCGGCGTCGAGGCCGATGTGCCAGCGCCAACGCTCATCGCGGATCGAGGCGACCGGCTGGATCCGCACCTCGGCATCGATGAAATGGCGGACCCAGGCCTCCAGCACCCGCGCCAGTGCGTCCTGGCCGTAGCGGGTGAGCGCGGCGTCGAATACCATGTCGTAGGCGTCGCTGCGTGACCAGTAGGTATCGGCGCGCTCGGGCTCGAGAATGTCGAGCGTCACCTGTCGCGGCGCCGCCGTGGACCGGAGCGCGCCCTGTCCCGCCTCGCCGCGCGCCGCCATCATCTCCACCGTCTCGTCGTCGGCCATGAGGATGCGGCCATCCTCGACGGTGACCCGCTGGGGGCGGAACAGCAGCTCGGCGGCACGCGCCCGGAGCCCGTCGTTCGAGCCCTCCAGCATGCCACGGACGATCACCTGCACCACATGATCGATGAACAGCGGCGGCACGCCCTCGATGCGTCCGCGCGCCGCGTCAAGGTAGAAGGCTTCCAGGGTCGGCCGGGCGAGCAGCTCATCGCGGAAGCGGAGGAAGACCGCGTAGTTGTCGCGGGCGTCGGGATCGGCGAGCGTTCCCAGGCGTGCCGGCGAGACGTCGATCAGCGGGTTCTCCGACAGGTCGCGATGCAGCGTCAGTTCGGAGTGGCAGGACTCGGCCACTGGGCGGATCTCCGGACGCTCCAGGTAGGCGATGAGAAACGCATCGGTGGCGACAAGATGGCCGTCGGCCGTGCGGTCCAGCAGGTGGTAGCCGGATTGATGCCAGAAGTCGGGCATGGCCATTCCCCCGGGGCGGTGTGGCGGTGGCGGTGGCGGCGGCTCAACCGCTCTCGTCACGTTTCTGCTGCGCCAACTGGGCGCGGGCGCGCTCGAGCAGGTCGTCCTCGGTGGTGCGCATCCGCGGCCGCGGGCCGCCGGCCATCGGCTGCGGTTCGTCGAACTGGGCGATCACCCGGCAATCCTCGCACATCTTCAAGATTTCGATGCGGCCCGGCGCGGCGAACATGGAGTGCCCGGCCAGCCGGTCGACCAGCCGCTCGATGGTCGATCGGGTGCCGAAGGGCTTGCCGCAGCGAACGCAGTGCCACGGCTCCTCCTGCTTCAGGACAAGCTTGCGCCGGGCGTCGTCGGTGAAGTTGAGGCGCGGCACCAGCGACACCGCATTTTCGGGACACGTCTTGCGGCACAGTCCGCACTGGATGCAGCGCTCTTCGGTGAACCCGAGCTGCGGCGCGTCGGGGCTGTCGCCCAGGGCGCCCGTCGGGCAGGCGCCGACACACGCGAGGCAGAGCGTGCAGGCCGCCTGATCGAGGAGGACCTGACCGAATGGCGCGCCGTCGGGGAGGGCGATGACGTCGACGGGCGCCGGCGCCTGGGCATGCAAATGGCGGAGGGCCAGGGACTGCGTCGTCCGCTTGTCGTCGAGGATGCGGAAGGCGGCGGGGCTGGCCACGGGGTGCGGTGGCAGCAGCGCGTAGAGGCGATGCTCCAGGTCGACGGGGTCGGCGATCTCGTCGATCACGACGCGCTCGCCGTCGTAGCCGAGGTCGCCGAGGATCGTCGCCACCAGACCGGCATGGCGACGCAGCGGCGCCAACGTGTCGCGGTGCTCGGGGCCGGCGACAATGCGCACCTGCGCCGCCCCATAGGCCAGCGCGGCGAGCAGGAAATCCAGGCCGATCATCATGATCTCATTGACGACGAACGGCAGCACGTTGGCCGGCAGGCCGCGGCCGGTGCGGGCCAGCAGCGCGATGGTCTCGTCACCGCGCCGGGCGTCATGGACCAGCACCACCGGCACGGTGCCGCCGCCGGTCCGGTAGGTGCGGAGCAGGGTGCGCAGGCGCTCGAACACGGCATTGCCACTGGGCAGGTCGAAAACGATGGCGCCGGTCGGGCACACGCTGGCGCAGGCGCCATGCCCCGAGCAGATGGCGGCATCGACGGCCGTGTGATCGCCGGCGGGCTGGACGGCGCCCGTCGGGCAGACGGTGAGGCAGAGGTCGCAGCCGACGATCTGGTTGCGCTTGTGGGCGCAGATCGCCGGATCGACCCGCAGGTAGCGGGGCTTCTCGAAGGTGCCGACCAGGTCGGCGGCCGCGAACAGCGCCTTCTGCACGGCAACCAGATCGGACGGCTCGGCACGGACGTAGCCGTCGCGCAGATCGGGGGCGGGAAACAGCGGCGTGCCCCCCGACAGGTCGACGACGACGTCGCAGCGCCAGGCCGCGCCGTCCTGTCCGGGAAGGAAGGCGAAGCCCGACCGGGCGGACGGTGCGTAGGCGGCGAAGTCGTCGATGGTGAGTTCGAAGGCGCCGAGCCGCCCCGCCGCGCGGCGGATGCGTCCCCGGAAGACCGGAACGTCCATGACCGGCCCGGGAACCAGGTCGTCACCGTCCGCGAGCAGGCAGGTGACGTTGAGCCGCCCGGATAGCTGTCGCGCCGCATCGATGGCCGCTTGGCCGACACCGTAAACCAGCGTGACACCTCCGGAGGCGATCTCAATCGCCGACGTGGGTTCGATGTCGCGCGCCGCCTCGGCGATCAGGGCCGCCATCTTCGCCGTCGCCTTGCCGCCCTCGTCAGACCAGCCGGCCCGTTCCCGGATGTTGACGAACGCTGGGCGCGTCGCGACGTCGACCTCGCTGGCGATCTCGTCGAACAGCGGCGCTTCCTGCGTGCAACAGACGAGCAGGGGCTCGTCGCCGGCGACCGCGCTCCGGAAGGTTTCGATCTGCGAGCGACAGAGGTGCGTCTGCAGCACCGGCTCGTCCGTTTCGAGCGCCCGCGCCAGCGCGCGGCCGTCGATCTTCATGGTTCTTTCGCAGTCGCAAACGAGGACCCGTCTGCCGTTGACGTGCATGCAATGTTCCTCCCGGGTCTTTCCCGGCCATGCGGCCATCTTTCCTTACGACCAGTGTTTCCCATATGCTCATCAAATTGCAACACCGCACGGGTGCGCGCTGCATCCGTCTGCCGGGGGATGCCATGGCGCCTACCGCAACCAGGCCGGGGATGCCCGGCGCCCGGACGACCATCGGCATCGTCGCCGAGCGCCGCGAGAGCCGTCATGCCTGGGCCACCGCCGCGTGGCGACCGACGGCGGTGATCGCCGGCGGCGGACCCGACGACGCGCCGCGCCTGCTCGACCAGGCCCCCGGCGCGTCGCGCTGGTACGTCGGCTGCCTGGACATCGAATTGTTCCAGAAGGAAACCGCCGGGTATCTGGAGAACCTGGCGAGCGGGCAGCCGCAGGTGTTCGTGGTGCTGCGGCGGCGCGGGGCCGACGACGGTGTGACGCCGTTTCTCGTCACCGTCTGCCCGTTCGAGGCCCAAAGCTACCTGGACAGCGGCGAGGACGTGGTCGAGGGCGTCGCCATGCCGCCGGCGTTGGTCGCCTGGGTGCAGGCCTTCGTCGATCGCCACCACGTGGACGAACCGTTCGTCAAGCGGAAGCAGAAGCCGAAGCAGGCGGCCGCCGTGGACGATCCGTTCCGGCGCGAGCCGCCGGTGGCGCGGGCGCGCGACGGAGGCGATCGTGGCCGTTGATCGGGAAACGGCGCTCGGGCGCTGGTCGCGCCTCAAGCGGGCGCGGGCCGCCCAGGAGCGGCAGCCGGCGGCGGCGATATCGCGGCCCGCGGCGCCGGATGACGCCGTGGTCCCGGCGTCCGAAGCGTCGCGCGAGGCACCCGCTGCCGTCTCGGCAGACCGATCGCCACCGGTGCCTGAGGACGCCTCGTCCGGCCAGGGCGACCTGCCCGACCCGGAGACCCTGGGCAAGGACGCCGATTTCACCCGCTACCTGAAGGACGGGGTGCCGGAGGCGCTGCAGCGGCGGGCACTTCGGGCCCTCTGGCGCAGCGACCCCGTGCTGGCAAATCTCGACGGCCTCAACGACTACGACGAAGACTACCGCCAAGTCGGCACCGTCGCCAAGGTGGTGCGAACCGCCTGGCGGGTCGGTCGCGGCTATGCCCACGAGGACGCGGCGGCGACAGACATCGCTGGCGACGGTGCGATCCCGGCCGAGGGCACTTCTGCCGCCGCGATCCCGGCCGCTGCCATCGCGGACGGCGAGGTAGCGCCGACGATCAACGCTGGCGCCGATACGGCGAAAGCCGGCGCAATCGACGCCGCCGCGCCGGTCAGGACCGGCGCAATCGACGCCGCCGCGCCGGTCAGGACCGGCGCAATCGACGCCGCCGCGCCGGCCGGCCGGGTGACCGATGCGGTGATGGTCGAGCGGCGCGACGACGACACGGTGACCGGCGGCTGACGTGTCGATGCCGGTGGGTGCCGGGGGTGCCCGCAGGAGGGGGCAGCGGGCCGGCTTTTCCGCTGCGCCGGCCAGCATTTTGTCGTTGACACCCATGGGTCTCTGCGGGACGATGTCAAAAGGTCATGATTTCTGCGGGTCATGGCTTGGGCGCCCTCAAGTAGCGCAGCAAGCATAATCAATCAACCGCAGGGAGGGAACGTCATCGTGCTGCCAAAGCGCAGCAACGTGGTGGTTGTATCCGAAGAGGATGCGCTGCGCGCCCGCTTTTATGGGTTGCTGGCGCGTCTCCTCGGTACGGCGCCAGATGCGGAACTGCTCGTCACGCTCAGCCAGATGGACGGCGATGGCAGCGACATCGGTCGCGGCTTGGCTGCTTTGGCTGCGGTTGCCGCCGGCGTCACCGCCGAGCAGGCCGAAGAGGAGTTCACGGCGCTGTTCATCGGCCTCACCGAAGGCGATCTGCGCCCCTATGGCTCCTACTACCTGACCGGTTTTCTCTACGAAAAGCCTCTCGCCGACCTGCGGTGGGACTTGGAGCGGCTTGGCATCGAGCGCGCCGAGGGCATCGTCGAGCCCGAAGACCACGTCGCCTCGCTGTGTGAAATCATGCATGGCCTGATCGTCGGGGCGTTCGGCACTCCGGCGGACTTGGCGACGCAACGAAGCTTTTTCGAAACGCACGTGGCGACCTGGGCGCCGCGCTTCTTCGAAGACCTGGAGATGGCCCCGCGGGCTCATCTCTACCGGCCGGTGGGAGCCATCGGCCGGACCTTCATGGCCGTGGAGAGAGAAGCGTTCTCCATGGTCGGGTGACGCTGCCGGCGGCCCCGGGTCGTCGGCGCGCCAACGGGGTGATCGCCCGGGCGACCATCCGAGCATCCACTCCCGCCGCCTCGGGTGGCGTGAGGCCCGGTTCTTGGACTAAGGGAGACACATTCGCATGAGCCAGGAGACGAAGACCAAGATGAGCCGTCGGGCGTTCATCACCCGCGCCGGACTGACGGCCGGCACCGCCGGCGCGGCGGTCGTGGCGCTCTCGGGTGAGCGGACCGCGGCGGCGGCCTCGGGGGCCTCGGGCGGGCGGCCGGTGGCCGGCTACCACGAGACCGAGCACGTCCGGCGCGCCTACGAACTCGCCCGATTCTAAGAACCGCGCAAGGAGGAAACATCCATGTTGGTAAAGAGGCATGACGGGGTGGCGAACGGCCCCCGGATGTCGAGCGCACTGCAAAGCGTGCTCGGCGGTGCCATTGACCGCCGAGCGTTCCTGCGGCGGTCCGGCTTGACCGCCGGCGGTGCCGCGCTGGCGGCCGCGGTGCCGTTGGGCACAATGCGCCGGGCAGAGGCGCAGCCGATGGCGCGGGTGCGCCAGCTGACCGAGGTGAAGAGCATCTGTACCCACTGTTCGGTCGGCTGCACAGTCGTCGCCGAAGTGGACAAAGGTGTCTGGATCGGCCAGGAGCCGGGCTTTGACAGCCCCTTCAACCTGGGGGCGCACTGCTCCAAGGGCGCCGCGGTGCGCGCCCACGCGCATGGTGAGCGCCGCCTGAAACACCCGATGAAGCTGGTCGACGGCAAATGGACGAAGGTCTCCTGGGATCAGGCGATCACCGAGATCGGCGACAAGATGCTTGAGATCCGCAACACCTCGGGTCCGGATTCGGTGTACTGGCTCGGTTCGGCGAAGCACAGCAACGAACAGGCCTACCTGTTCCGCAAGTTCGCCGCCTACTGGGGCACCAACAACGTCGATCATCAGGCGCGGATCTGTCATTCGACGACGGTCGCCGGCGTGGCCAATACCTGGGGCTACGGCGCAATGACCAACAGCTACAACGACATCCACAATTCCCGCTCGATCCTGCTGATCGGTGGCAACCCGGCGGAGGCGCACCCCGTGTCGCTTCTGCACATGCTGAAGACCAAGGAGCAGAACAACGCGCCGTTCATCGTGTGCGATCCGCGGTTCACCCGCACCGCGGCGCATGCCAGCGAGTTCGTGCGGATCCGTCCGGGGTCCGACGTCGCCCTGGTCTGGGGCATGCTCTGGCACATCTTCGAGAACGGCTGGGAAGACAAGGAGTTCCTCAGCCAGCGCGTGTGGGGCATGGACCAGATCCGCGCGGAAGTCGCCAAGTGGACGCCGGAAGAGACCGAGCGCGTCACCGGCGTGCCGGGCTCGCAACTGCGCCGCGTCGCCCAGACGATGGTGAACAATCGTCCCGGCACCTTGATCTGGTGCATGGGCGGCACGCAGCACACCACCGGTAACAACAACACCCGTGCCTACTGCATCCTGCAATTGGCGCTCGGCAACATGGGGGTGAGCGGCGGCGGCACCAACATCTTCCGCGGCCACGACAACGTCCAGGGCGCCACCGACCTCGGCGTACTGTCCGACACGCTGCCCGGCTACTACGGACTGGCGGCCGGATCGTGGAAGCACTGGGCGCGCGTGTGGGGGACCGACTACGAGTACCTGAAGAGCCGGTTCGCCGACGAGAAAATCATGGAATCCAAGGGAATCACGGTTTCCCGTTGGATCGACGGCGTGCTCGAGGACAAGGACAAGATCGACCAGCCGGACAACCTGAGGGCGATGGTCTTCTGGGGGCATGCACCGAATTCACAGACGCGCGGTCCGGACATGAAAAAGGCGATGGAGAAGCTCGATCTCCTCGTCGTCATCGATCCCTATCCGACGGTCACCGCGGTGATGCACGACCGGACCGACGGCGTCTATCTGCTGCCGGCGGCGACGCAGTACGAAACCTACGGCTCGGTGACGGCGTCCAACCGCTCGCTGCAGTGGCGGGAGAAAATCGTCGAGCCGGTGTTCGAATCGAAAACCGACCACGAGATCATCTACCTCTTCGCCCAGAAGTTCGGCTTCGCCGACGAGCTGTGCAAGAACATCCAGGTCAACGGCAGCGAACCGCTCATCGAGGACATCACCCGCGAGTTCAACCGCGGCATGTGGACCATCGGCTACACCGGCCAGTCGCCGGAGCGCCTGCGCGCCCACATGCAGCATCAGGCGACCTTCGACCGGACGACGCTCAGGGCCCGCGGAGGGCCGCTGGACGGCGAGTACTATGGCCTGCCATGGCCGTGCTGGGGCACGCCGGAGATGGCGCACCCCGGGTCGGCCAACCTGTACGACACGTCGATCCCGGTGGCCGAGGGCGGGATGGGCTTCCGCGCGCGGTTCGGGGTCGAACGGGACGGCGACAACCTGCTCGCCGAGGGCTCCTATCCGGTCGGCTCGGAAATCCGCGACGGCTATCCCGAGTTCACCATGGCCATGCTGAAGAAGCTTGGCTGGGACGCCGACCTTACCGAGGCCGAACGGCAGGTGATCGAGGGCACCGCCGGCGACGAGACGAACTGGAAGACCGATCTCTCCGGCGGCATCCAGCGGGTCGCCATCGCGCACGGTTGCGCACCCTATGGCAATGCCAAGGCGCGCTGTGTCGTCTGGAACTTCCCCGATCCCGTGCCGATTCACCGCGAGCCGCTCTACACCTCGCGGCGTGACCTTGTCGCGGATTATCCGACATACGCGGATACCCAGGCTTGGCGACTGCCGACGTTGTATGAGAGCATCCAGAAACAGGATGTCACCGCGGAGTTCCCGATCATCCTGACGTCGGGACGGCTCGTCGAGTACGAGGGCGGCGGCGACGAGAGCCGCTCCAACCCGTGGCTCGCCGAATTGCAGCAGACCATGTTCTGCGAAATCAATCCGCGCGACGCCAACAACATCGGCATTCGCGATGGCGACATGGTGTGGGTCATCGGTCCCGAGAACGGCAGGGTGAAGGTGGCGGCCATGATCACCGAACGGGTGGGCGCGGGTGTCGCGTTCATGCCGTTCCATTTCGGCGGCCATTTCCAGGGCGAGGACCGGCGCGGCAAGTATCCGTCGGGTGCCGACCCTTATGTCCTGGGCGAGGCCTGCAACACCGCGATGACGTACGGGTACGACTCGGTCACCCAGATGCAGGAGACCAAGTGCACCCTCTGTCGCATCGAAGCAGCGTGAGGAATTGATCAATGGCTCGAATGAAGTTTCTGTGCGACGCCGAGCGCTGCATCGAGTGCAATGCCTGCGTCACCGCGTGCAAGAACGAGAACGAAGTCCCCTGGGGCATCAACCGCCGGCGGGTCGTCACCTTGAACGACGGCCAGCCGGGCGAACGGTCGCTCTCCGTCGCCTGCATGCACTGTTCGGAGGCCCCGTGCATCGCCGTTTGCCCGGTGGATTGCATCTACGACACCGAGGAAGGTGTCGTCCTGCATTCCAAGGACCTGTGCATCGGCTGCGGCTACTGCTTCTTTGCCTGCCCGTTCGGGGCACCGCAGTTTCCGCAGGCCGGCAACTTCGGCAGCCGCGGCAAGATGGACAAGTGCACCTTCTGTGCCGGTGGGCCGGAGGACAACCTCTCGGCAGCGGAGCGGACCAAGTACGGGGCCAACCGACTCGCCGAAGGCAAGCTGCCGATCTGCGCGGAGATGTGCGCCACCAAGGCCCTGCTCGCCGGCGACGGCGACACGGTGTCCGACATCTACCGGGAGCGCGTCGTCGCCCGCGGCTTCGGCTCCGGCGCTTGGGGATGGGGATCGGCCTACGGCCCCAAGTCCGGCGGCTCCTGAGCCTGCCCGGTCGGGACCATGGCGGCGGCGGTGCAGGTGCGCGCCGCCGCCGTTCCCGTCCCGAACCGGCGCCATCCTCGATCATGGGTTCATTGACCGGAAGATGATGACAGCGATCAGACGACTGCCCTTGTTGTTCGCCCTCCTGGCGAGCCCGTGGATGCTGGGCGGCTGCGACTTCGGCGAGGATCGGCCATTCAACTACCAAAAGGGCACCTACCTTGGTAAGCCGCATACGCCCCTCGACGCGACCACCCTGACGGCGCTCCAGGCGCGCGCGCGGCAGCAGAGCGGCCCGAGCCTCGGCGGCATGGCCGGCGGCGGCATGCCGGCAAGCGTGCGGCCGCCCGACGACGGGCCTGGTGCCGCGCGGCACCGGGCCGCCTTTCAATCGTCCCAGGGCGCCGCCGGGGATCCGCGGGCCAGCAGCCGGGGCGTAGGCGTTTCCCCCGATGCCCTGCGGCAGCGCGCCGGCCGGCAGCGCGGCTTCTGAGATATTGATCGGGAAGGAGAGACCGATGATGCCGACCCGCCGCCGACTGACGAGCCGGCGCCTGCTCCGCCAGCTTTTCTTTGCGACGCTCTTTGGGCTGTTCGCGGCGCTGACCGCCATCACCGCATATGTGGAATTCGCGCCGGCGTTGGCGCAGTCGGACGGGAGCTTCCCCGCCGCGTCACGCGGCGGCATGAGCGACGCCGAGATGTGGCGACAGATCCGCCACGGCG
>CAZBWP010000078.1:0-4952 GCA_964495295.1 uncultured Rhodospirillaceae bacterium
GGTTCGGCCGCCGCCGTGTCCTCGTCACCGGTTGGTGGAGGATCGTCGCCGCGAGCCGCCGCGTCGTCGGTCGCAGCCGCGTCGTCCGGCGCGCCGGGGGCCTGGGCGGCCGGGGCCGCGGCTTCGCGGGATCTGACCCACTGCTCCACGTCCACCCCCGGGTCGGACTGCGTCCCGGCAGAATGGAACTCGATCGACTTCGCCTCGGTGGGCTCGGCGGCCGGACCGGCGGTGATCGGGGTCTCGATCGTCGGTGGATCGGCCATTGACTCGCGCGGCAGCGGCAGCGCGCCCGCGACGAAGGCAACAAGGACAAGGGGTGCCACACGGATCGACCGGCCTTGCCGGCGTTGGCGACGCGTCCCCTTCGACCAAACCCTGCTCTTCACCACGATCCCCTTTGCCCCGTCACCGGTGCTGTCCGGTGCATGCTCGATGATGCCCCATGGCGGCACGACGCGCGACCGACCTGTTCGCCGTGGCGTTCGATCCATGGCTCCCGGTGCCGTGTTCGTGCGCTACACCAACCATGCCCATCGTCGTCTTTGACTTTGGCGTTGGAAGACAATACGGCCGATCCCCCATTATCTCCGTGCGCGACGCCGGTGCCGACCCACATGTCAGCGGCACGATTCCCCTGTTTGGGCCACACCTGCATCGGGCCACGGGAAACATCGATGATTGCTTCATCAAAGCCGACGACTGTAATAACATGTTGGGTCGGATAACTTGTTGTCGAAGCCAGTCATACTGCCCGACACGCGCGAGGTGCACAAGGTAGTGGAGCGTTTGGTGCGAACGGGCTTTGCCTTGTTGGCGATCGTGCTCACGGTAGCCCCGCTTGCCGGTGGCCGCGCCACCGAGCCGCCTCGCGAGGGGCCGCTGTGGTCAGGCTTGTCCGCCTTTGCGACGGGCGACTACGCGGCGGCGGCGGGGCTGCTGCGCGCGGCCGCCGATGACGGCAGCGCGATCGCGCAGTTCAAGCTGGGTGTTCTGTTCGAACGGGGATTGGGCGTGCCGCCCGATGATCGTCTGGCCGCCACATGGTATCGCGCGGCGGCCGACCAGGGCCTGCCGGCGGCGGAATTCAATCTCGGCGTGCTGACCGAGGCCGGGCGCGGGGTGGCGCCGGACGACGCCCAGGCGGCCGCCTGGTATCGGCGGGCCGCGGAGCGGGGCCATGCCGCGGCGCAGCTCAATCTCGGCACGATGCACGCAGAGGGTCGGGGCGCGCCCCAGGACTTTGAGCAGGCGGCCCAGTGGTATCGTCGCGCCGCCGACCAGGGAAGCAGCCAAGCGCAGCACAATCTGGCCCTGCTGCACGAGCACGGCCTGGGCGTTCCCCAGGACCTGGGCGAGGCGGTTCGATGGTATCGCCGCGCCGCCGGTCAGGGCCTTGCCGCTGCCCAGTTCACGCTCGGCCGCCTCTACGAACAGGGGCGCGGCGTCGAGCCCGATCATGCCTTGGCGGCGGCGTGGTATCGGCGGGCGGCGGACCTGGGCCTGCAACCGGCGGCGGAGAGCCTCGAGGCGCTGCAGGCGCGACGTTTGGAAAGCCCCGTTGCGCTCCCGCCGACGGAACTCCCGGCTGCCGTCGCCGCCGATCGGACCGACCCGGCGGCACTGCCCGACAGCGTCGCGCCGTCGTCGGCGACAGCAGACACCGCGTCAGCGGACGCGCCGGTGGGGGAATCGCTGCGCGAGCGCGCCGAACAGGGCGACGCGCGGGCGCAAGTGGCGCTGGGCGCGCTCCATGAGCGCGGCGACGGCGTGCCGCAAAGCTACGCGGACGCAGCGACCTGGTATCGGTTGGCCGCCGACCAGGGCGACGCGGAAGCCCAGTTCAGCCTGGGCGTCCTGCATGCCGGCGGTCTCGGTGTTCCACAGGACTATGGCGAAGCGGCACGGTGGTATCGTCTGGCGGCGGAAGCCGGCGAGCCCTATGCCCAGTTCAACCTCGGCGTGCTGTATGACACCGGGCAGGGCGTCGATCAGGACTACGCGGAAGCGGCCAAGTGGTTTCGGCGCGCCGCCGCCCAGGGGATCGCCGAAGCACAGTTCAATCTGGGGGTGTTCCACGAGCGGGGGCAGGGCCTGCCAAGCGACGTCGCCGAGGCGTTCGCCTGGTATCGGCGCGCCGCCGAGCAGGGCATGCCCGTGGCGGCGTTCAACGTCGGCGTGATGTACTATTCGGGACGGGGCGTCGCGCAGGACCATGCTGCCGCCGCAACCTGGCTCCGCCGCGCTGCGGATGCGGGGATCGCCCAGGCGGAACTCAGTCTCGGCATCATGTATGCGAAAGGGCACGGGGTGCCGCAGGATTTGGTGCAGGCTTACAGGTGGCTCGGCCTCGCGGCGGACCAGGGCGACGAGGAAGCCGTGCGCGTGCTCGGCTTGGTCGAATCCGTAATGACGCCGGCGCAGGTGTCGGAGGCAAAGGCCCTGATTACGGCGGCGAAAGCCAATGCGGACGCGGCACCGGGCCTCGCGGTGCGCCCCGCCAGCCATCGGGATCCGGCGGACCGCTGATCCCGGTTCGGCCGCCCACGACCTCGGGCACCATCCCGCCGCCCCGGAACACGCCTGCGTGAGGGGTGTGGCAACTCCTTGACCCTCCAGTAACAGGAGACTTTATCACTCTCTCGCTGGGTGGAGAGTTTGCCGATCCTGGCCAGCCCGACGGGACCGCCCGACGGGACCGCCCGCCGGATGGCCAGGGGCTTGGGCCCGCGCTCAGCAGGGAGCAGCAGGGAGACCCATGAACATCGGACGGGCCTCGGACCTCACCGGTCTGCCGATCAAGACGATCCGCTACTACGAGGACATCGGCCTCGTGGCACCGGCGCGCCGCCCCAACGGCTACCGCGATTTCGGCGATCGGGAGTTGCGCACGCTGAGCTTTCTGCAGCGGGCGCGCCGTCTGGGGTTCTCGATCGAGGAGTGCCAGGCGCTCCTGGCACTGTACGACGACAAGCACCGGTCGAGCGCCGACGTGAAGCGGCTGGCCTTGGCGCGCATCGCCGAGATCGATCGCAAGCTCGCCGAACTGCACAGCCTGCGCGACAGTCTCGGGCATCTTGTCGAGGCGTGTCATGGCGACCACCGCCCGGACTGCCCGATCCTCGACGGTCTGTCCGGCGAGCCCCACGCATGAACCGCCGTGCGGCCGTCGACGACCGGATCCCGTCGGGACCAACGCGATGAAGCGGTCGCGCACCGGAGCCTTCGTGGTGTTGGCGCTGCTGTTGCTGGCGGTCGGCGTGGCGGGGGGGATCGGCCTGGAGCGCTTCCATCTCGGGGCGGGCGGTGACGGGCCCTCAGGGGACACGCGCGGCGAGGGAGGGGGCCCGAAGATCCTCTATTGGGTCGCGCCGATGGATCCCAACTATCGGCGCGATGGCCCCGGCAAGTCGCCGATGGGGATGGATCTGATCCCCGTGTACGAGGGAGAGGGGGACAGCGCCGATGGGGCGGATGGCGTGGTCACGCTGTCGCCCGCCATGGTGCAGAACCTCGGCGTGCGCACCGCCCTCGCCGAGCGGACGACGCTCAACCCGACCATCGAGACCTTCGGCGTCGTCGCCTACGATGACACGCGCACCAGCCACGTTCACGTCCGCGCCGAAGGCTGGATCGAGCGCCTCGTGGTCCGGTCGATTGGGGCGCCGGTCGAACAGGGCCAGGTGGTGTTCGAGATCTTCTCGCCGGACTTGGCCTTCGCCGCCTGGGAATACGTCCGCGAACTGCAGCGCGGCGAGGCCCAGATGTATGCCGGCGCCCGGCGGAAGCTGTTGTCGCTGGGGGTCGATCCGCGGCAGATCGAGGAGATCCGCGAGTCCCGCCAGGTGCCCGACCGGATCAAGGTGTTCGCGCCGCGCACCGGCGCCGTGGTCGCCCTGAATGTCGCCGAGGGGATGTTCATCCGGCCGGACATGACGACGATGTCGATCACCGATCCCTCGGTGGTTTGGCTGATCGCCGACGTCTTCGAAAGCCAAGCGGCGTTCGTTCGCGACGGCATCACCGCCGAGGCGCGCATCGCCGGCATGCCCGGACGGGTCTGGACCGGCGTCGTCGAATTCATCTACCCGGACCTGCGGCCGGAAACCCGGACCGTGCAGCTCAGACTGCGCTTCGACAATCCGGATCTGGTGCTGAAGCCGAACATGTATGCGTCGGTCCGCCTGGTCACGCCGGGCAGGACGGACGTCCTGGCGGTGCCCGAGGCGGCCGTCATCCGCACCGGCCGATCGGATCGCGTCGTCAAGGCGCTCGGTGACGGCCGCTTCGCCCCGGCCCCGGTCAAGGTCGGCCAGACGGTCGGCGAGCGGACCGAGATCCTCGAGGGCCTGGCCGCGGGGGACCGCGTCGTCGTTTCGGCGCAGTTCCTGATCGACAGCGAGAGCAGCCTCGCCGCCGGCTTCCGCCAGATGGAGGACGCCGAGGCCGCGCCGACCCCGCCACTGACCACGGCAACAGGCCGGATCGAGGCCGTGGATCTCGCCGCGCGCACGGCGACCGTCAGTCATGCACCCGTTCCGTCGCTGGGCTGGCCAGCCATGACCATGGACTTCGCCGTGGACGAGGGCCTGGACCCGGCGAGGCTCGCCCCTGGCGCCGAGGTTGCCTTCGATTTCGTCAACGCCGGTCCAGGCGTGTTCGCCATCGTCGACGTGCGTCCGACCGGCGACGGTCCGACGGCGCCGAGCCATCCCTCGACCGACGGTCACGCCGCCAGCCGCGAGCCGGAAGCCTGGACGCTGGCGACGATTCTGGGCGCCGGCGCCAGCGCCGGACAGGTCAACGTGTCACACGAGCCGATTCCGGCGTTGGGCTGGCCGGCGATGACCATGGACCTCGGGGTCGATCCCGCGATCGCGCCGCACCTGCCGGCGCCGGGTGGGCAGGCGAGGATCGGCCTGGCGAAGGGGGAGGACGGGCTTTACCGGATC
>CAZBWP010000078.1:5052-9494 GCA_964495295.1 uncultured Rhodospirillaceae bacterium
ATCGGCGGCATGGTCCGGCAGTATCAGGTGGTCGTCGATCCGAATGCGCTCCGCGCCTACGGCTTGACGCTGCAGACCGTCCGCGAGGCGATCCAGCGGGGCAATCAGGAGACGGGCGGTTCCGTCATCGAACTCGCCGAGGCCGAGTACATGGTGCGGGCGTCGGGCTACATTCAGGGCGTCGACGATTTGAAAGCCATCCCGCTGAAGGCCGGCCCAGCCGGCGTGCCGGTGCTGCTCAGGGACGTCGCCGAGATCCGCATCGGCCCGGAACTCCGGCGGGGCGTGAGCGAGCTCGACGGCGAGGGGGAAGCGGTCGGCGGCGTCATCGTCATGCGCTGGGGCGAGAACGCCCTCGCCACCATCGATGCGGTCACGGCGAAATTCGCGGAGCTCCAGCGCGGCCTGCCCGACGGTGTCGAGATCGTCACCACCTATGACCGATCCGCCCTCATCCAACGCGCCATCGACAACCTGTGGAACAAGCTGGGGCAGGAGTTCTTCGTCGTCGTGTTGGTTTGCGCGGCGTTCCTGCTGCACCTGCGCTCATCGCTGGTCATCGTCATCACGCTGCCCTTGGGGGTGCTGGCGGCATTCCTGGTCATGCGGATGCAGGGGATCAACGCCAACATCATGTCGCTGGGCGGCATCGCCATTGCCATCGGTGCCATGGTCGACGCCGCCATCGTGATGATCGAGAGCCTGCACCGCCGCCTGCAGCAGGATGGCGCGGCCGGCGCCAACCGCTGGCAGACCGTCGTCGAAACGGCGAGCGAGGTCGGGCCGGCGCTGTTCTTCTCGCTGCTCATCATCACGGTGAGCTTCATGCCCGTGTTCGCCCTGGAAGCCCAGGAGGGTCGGCTGTTCAAGCCGCTCGCCTTCACCAAGACCTACGCCATGGCGGCGGCGGCCATCCTGTCGGTGACCCTGGTTCCCGTGCTGATGGGATACTTCGTGCGCGGGCGGCTCATCGCCGAAGAGCGCAACCCCCTGAATGTCGCGTGCATGTGGCTCTATCGGCCCTGCCTCGAGGCCGCCATGGCGGCGCCCTGGACGGTCATCGTCCTCGCCGGAATGCTCGCCGCGAGCATCGCCTGGCCGCTGGCCCGCGCCGGCAGCGAGTTCATGCCGGACCTGGACGAGGGCGATCTCCTTTACATGCCGAGCTTGATGCCGGGAGTCTCCATCGGCAAGGCGCGGGACGTTCTGCAACAGACAGATCGGCTGATCGCCACAGTGCCCGAGGTCGAGCACGTGCACGGCAAGGTCGGCCGCGCCGAAACGGCGACCGATCCGGCGCCTCTCACCATGATCGAGACGACCATCAAGCTGAAGCCGCGTGCCGCCTGGCGCCCTGGCGTCACCATGGATGACATCCGCGCGGAGCTGGATCGAACGGTACAGGTGCCCGGCGTCACCAACGTCTGGATCATGCCGATCAAGAATCGCCTAGACATGCTGTCGACTGGCCTGAAGACGCCGGTCGGCGTCAAGGTGTCCGGCCCCGACCTGGCGGAGATCAGCCGGCTGGCGATGCGGATCGAGACGGTGGTGAAGGAGGTGCCGGGGACGCTCTCGGCCTACGCCGAGCGCCCGGTCGGCGGACGGTTCCTCAGCGTCGATATCGACCGGGAGACGGCCGCCCGCTACGGGCTGAATATCGCCGATGTGCAGGATGTCGTCCGCACGGCCGTCGGCGGGCTGAAGGTGACAGAGAGCATCGAAGGACTGGAGCGCTTTCCCGTCAACATCCGCTATCCCGCCGACTGGCGGAACAGCCCGGACGCGCTGCGCCAACTCCCCATCGTCACGCCGAGCGGCGCGCACATCGCGCTCGGCGACGTCGCCCGGATCGTCATCGAGGACGGGCCAGGGATGATCCGCACCGAGAATGCCCGGCTCAACGGCTGGGTCTTCGTCGATATCGCCGGCCGCGACCTCGGCGGCTACGTCCGCGAGGCTCGCGATGTGGTTGCTCGGGCGGTGGCCCTGCCGCCGGGCTACGCGATCTCCTGGTCGGGACAGTTCGAGTATCTGCAACGGGTCGAGGCGCGGCTCGGCATCATCGCGCCACTGACCATCGCCCTCATCGCGCTGATGCTGTGGCTGACCTTCCACCGCCTGGGCGAGGTTCTGATTGTTCTCGCCACGCTGCCGGCGGCCTTGGCCGGGGGGGTCTGGCTCTTGTGGGTTCTCGACTTCAACCTGTCCGTGGCGGTTCTCGTCGGCTTCATCGCGCTCGCCGGGGTCGCGGTCGAGACGGTGATCGTCATGCTCGTCTATCTCAATGTCGCCATGAAGAACCGCATCGCTGCGGCGGCGCGCGAGGGCCGCACGCCCGGCGTCGGCGACGTCGAGGACGCCATCATCGAGGGGGCGCTGCTGCGGCTGCGCCCGAAGCTGATGACGGTGCTGACAATCTTCGCCGGGCTGCTGCCGATCATGGTCGGGAGCGGCACCGGCTCCGAAGTCATGCGCCGGATCGCGGCGCCGATGGTCGGCGGCATGGTCACGGCGACGGTGGTGACACTGCTCGTCGTTCCCGCCGTTTATCTCGTCTGGCAGAGGGCTCTGCTCCGCAGCAGGGAAGCGACCAAGGTCGCCGCGCCGTCTGCCGTATCTGGAACCCCAGCGGAATGAGGAGACATCAGCCATGAAGGTTCAGTCCGTTCTTTGTGTTGTCCTGGGTGTTGCCCTGGTCGGTTTGGCGTTGGCCGTGGCGCTCCCGGCCGTCGCGCAGCACAGCCATGGCGCGGGCGGCACGATGCATGGCGGGGCCATGCCGGCACCGTCGGACGCGGCGGCGGTCGAGGGCAAGGGGGTGGTCAACGCCATCGACGTGGACGGCCGCTCGGTCAACCTCTCGCACGAACCGATCCCCTCGATCGGCTGGCCGTCCATGACCATGGACATGCAGGTGGCCGAGGGCGTCGATCTGTCGGGCATCGCCGATGGCGCCCCCGTGAGCTTCACGCTCGGGCGCGGCGCCGACGGCATCTACGTCATCACGGGCATGGAGGCGACCGAGTAGGGCCGCTCGTGGATCGGAACTGACGCTTCCGTCCCAAGCGCCAGATCGATCGATCCACCAAGCCATCGAACCACTCGTCACCGGCGGGCTCTGCCAGTTTCATCGAATTGTCAAAAAAGTGAAACATATCCGCAGCATCGGCCTGTTAAGGGACGCAGACTCGTCCCAATGAACAGGAACCGCTCGCCATGACACGACTTGCGTCCGCCCTCGCCGCGCTGCTGCTGCTGGTCTCCGGCCAAGCCTTCGCCGAGTTCAAGCTCGACAGCCGGTACACCGATGCCGACGGCGACCTGATCGCCGACATCCCGACCGATCCGGCGAAGCTGGTCGATCCGGACACGCTGATCTTTGCCTACACGCCGGTGGAAGACCCGGCGGTCTACGCGGAGGCCTGGTCGGACTTCCTCGATCACCTGGCCGCGGTGACCGGCAAGAAGGTGCAGTTCTTCCCCGTGCAGTCCAACGCCGCCCAGATCGAGGCGATGCGCGCCGGGCGGCTGCACATCGCCGGCTTCAACACCGGCTCCAACCCGCTGGCCGTGGCCTGCGCCGGCTTCCGGCCGTTCACCATGATGGCATCCGCCGACGGCTCGTTCGGCTACGAAATGGAAATCATTACGTATCCCGGCTCGGGCATCGAGAAGATCGAGGACATCAAGGGCAAGAGCCTCGCGTTCACCTCGGAGACCTCGAACTCCGGCTACAAGGCGCCGTCGGCACTGCTGAAGGCCGAATTCGGCATGGAGGCCGAGCGCGACTTCAAGCCGCTGTTCTCCGGCAAGCATGACAATTCGGTCCTCGGTGTTGCCAACAAGGACTATCCGGCCGCCTCCATCGCCAACTCGGTGATGCGGCGCATGATCGCCCGCGACGTGGTCAAGGAAGATCAGATCAAGACCCTCTACAGGTCGCAGACGTTCCCGACCACCGGCTACGGCGTCGCCCACAACCTGACCCCGGAGCTGCAGGAGAAGATCAAGGAGGCGTTCCGGACCTTCAAGTGGGAGGGCTCGTCGCTGGAGGAGGAGTTCGCCAAGTCCGGTGAGGCGCAGTTCATTCCGATCACCTTCAAGGAGCACTGGGCGGTGATCCGGACCATCGACGAGGCCAGTGGCGTCTCGTACACGTGCCAGTGATCGGCTTCGGTGAGGCCCGGGGCGCAGGCGTCGTGCCTGCGCCCGCGGTACCCCGCGTGTCCGCTCATGTTGACCGTTGAAGGCCTGACCAAGGTCTACCCTACCGGCGACAGGGCGTTGACCGACGTCAGCTTCGGCGTGCCGCGCGGCGAGGTGGTCGGCCTGATCGGCCCGTCGGGCGCCGGCAAGTCGACGCTGATCCGCTGCGTCAACCGGCTGGTCGAGCCGACCTCCGGGCGGGTGTTGCTGAACGACCTGGACGTCACGGCGCT
>CAZBWP010000079.1:0-1549 GCA_964495295.1 uncultured Rhodospirillaceae bacterium
ATGTCTTCCAGCAGCGGGATCGAGATCCGGCCATCCGGGCGCACCGTCACGCCTCTCGAGATTTCCGGATTGCGCCAGACGAAAACGTCCAGGCTGTCCCCCGGGCCGATCTGATAGTCGGGCGCCTGATGATCGAAGCCAGGCTCCGCCGGCGGCAGGCCTTCGAGATCGGAGCAGGCGGTCACCGTGACCAGCACAGCGAGTGCGATAAGGCGACGTCCCATGATCGGAAAGACGCGCATGAATGATCTCCCCTTGGTACCCCTGGCGCGACCCGTCGCGCGTGCGAACCGTATACGTGCGCGCCCGCGGGCGCAAGCAGTGACCCGCATGATCAGTGCTTGATGTTGTATTCGCGCAGCAGCTGATAGAGCGTCGGCCGGCTGACGTCCAAGAGCTTCGCGGCCCTCGAGACGTTGCCTTCGGCCTCGATCATCGCCCGCGCAATGGCTTGGCGCTCCGCCTTTTCGCGGGACTGCTTGAGGGTAAGCTTGCGTGCGTCCTCGTCTTCCGATGGCAGCCCGAGATCAGCGCTGGTTATGTACTTGCCGCGCGCCGCAACGAGCGCGCGCTTCACCCGGTTTTCCAGCTCGCGCACGTTGCCGGGCCATTCGTAGCGTGAGATTGCCGACAGCGATTCGTTGGAGAAGCCGCGGATGGCACGCCCTTCTTGGGCTGCATGGGCGTTGAGGAAGTGGTGGGCGAGGACCACGGCGTCGTCGGGACGGTCGCGCAGCGGCGGGATGTGCAGGACGGTTTCGCTCAAGCGATAGTAGAGTTCCTCGCGGAACGTACCCGCTTCGATCAGCGCCATCAGGTCCTTGTTGGTTGCCGACAGGATGCGGACGTCGATGGCGATCGACTTGCGGCCGCCGATTCGTTCGATCACGCGTTCCTGCACGAAGCGGAACAGCTTCGCCTGCAGCGACAGCGGCAGGTCGCCGATCTCGTCGAGGAACAGCGTGCCGCCGCCGGCCATTTCGACCTTGCCGATCGTCGTTTTGAACGCCCCGGTGAACGACCCCTTCTCGTGGCCGAAGAGTTCGCTCTCGAGCAGATGCTCTGGAATGGCGGCGCAGTTGATGGCGATGAAGGGGCCCTTGGACCGCTTGCTCAGGCTGTGCGCGGCCCGGGCCAGAACCTCCTTGCCGGTGCCGCTTTCCCCGAGCAGGAGCATGCTGACCTCGGACGGCGCAAATCGCCGGAGCTCGTCGCACAGCGCCAGCATCTCGGCATTGGTGGTGATCAGGCCGGGAATCGGTGACGACGCCATGCCGCTGATCAGGCGCCGGTTCTCCTCTTCCAGCGAGAACACGTGATAGGCGCGGTCGACGATCATGCTCAGCGTGTCGACCTCGATGGGCTTCTGATAGAAGTCGTAGCCGCCGCGGGCCACCGCCTGAACCGCATATTCCCGCTGGGTCTGGCCGCTCATGACGATGACCTTGGTCGCCGGCGCTTCGGACATGATGGTGTCCAGCGTTGCCAGCCCCTCGGTGGGGCCGTGGGGATCGGGCGGCAGGCCGAGGTCGAGCAGCACCACGGGCGG
>CAZBWP010000079.1:1649-5944 GCA_964495295.1 uncultured Rhodospirillaceae bacterium
CGCGCATACTGGCGGCTCTGGAATGCGCCGATCCCGAAGCCGCCGCGTTTGGTCGAGCGGAAGGGCTTGAACAGTTCGTGGTCGATGAACGCGCGATCCATGCCGGCTCCATTGTCGGTGACCTCGACCACCGCGGCGCTGTCCTGACGACTGAGGGCGATCTTCACCCAGCCCTGTCCGCCGGTGGCATCGATGGCGTTCTGGATGATATGGGTCAACATCGCCGACAAGCGGTCGCGGTCGCCTGGGACGAGGACGTCCTCGCCGTTGTGATCGAACTGGAGCGCAATCTCAGGCGTCCGCTTGGCGAGAACCAGCTCGTCCAGCAACGCCTTCAGCGAAACCTGAGACTCGGTGCCGCCGTCCTGTTCGGCGTGCAGGCGGTCCATCAGTTGCTTCATCTTGGCAATGGCGTCGTTCATCACCGCCGACATGTCTGCGCGAAAATCCGGTTTGTCGCCATGTTTGCCAATATTGGCCGAAACCAGGGAAAGCTGGCTCACGAGATTCTTGAGATCGTGCATGACGAACGTTGCCCGGCGGTTAAAGCGTTCGAACTGCCGGGCTTCGGCGAGCTGACCGGCGGCCGTCTGTTCCGCCAGGTAGCTGGCCGATTGGCGGGCGAGGAGACGCAACAGATCGAAATCTTCCCAGGTCAGGTGCCGCGGCGCCCGGGGTTTAGCCAGCATCACAAAACCAATGATCTCGATCTTGTGCAAGAGCGGGACGACGATCCACGCGTCGGGGATGAGCAGCAGCGTTTCCGGCAGCTGCAGCTCATCATAGCCGGTGCCGTGACCGGCCGCCTCGGCGATATCGACGATCCATGCCCGCGCCTCGACGAAGCGGGTCAACGAGGCGACCTCGTCCTCGGTCAGGCTGGTCGCGGTCATGTTCCACGTGGACGCCAGGGCGAAGCGACCGGCCTGCCGGAGCCACAGCGCGCCGCCGACGCTTTCGACCGGCGTGGCGATCGCCTTGATCACCCGCAAGTCCAAAGGCTCCGTGCCATCGCTGTCAGACACGGTGGACATGAAGCGGATCCACTCCTCGCGATAGTCGTACCGGTACTTGAAGAAATGCTTGGCGACGAGAATTTTCAGGCGGGCGCGCACCGAGCCGGACGAGAGGATCACGGCAAGCACGACGACGCAGCCGAACAGGAACGTCGTCTGAATGACCGGCCCCCACGAGCCGCCGGCGAGGCGGATGTAGAATGCGGAGGCCGCCATGAGGAGGAGGTACAGGCCGCTCGCGATCAACGCCGTCGAGAAGACCGCCGACTTCTGCGAAAGCGCGATGCGCGGTGACCAGACGTCCCGGCGCAGGATCGACACGATCAGCAGCGGCACCACCAGCCCATGAATGGCGCCGCGCGCGATGGCGAGGCTGGGATTCGGATCCAGGAACAGCAGCGCATCGGCGTAGAAGAACAGCTCGTAGGTCAGGATGCCGCCGAGCCCGATGCACAAATACTTGATGCTCCACCGCTGCTCCTCGGTGGAATTGCGCGCCAGGTTCTCGATCAGGGCGAACCCGATCACCACCATGGTCAGGCGCAGCGCATACTGAACGGGTGCCAGCAGCGGCTCCGGCAGCGGGCGGAACACCTCGAAAAGCAGCGCCAGCGCAAGGCAGAGCAAGCCACCAAACAGCGTCCGGTCGCGCGGCTGGGGGCCGCGATCGTCGGCGGGCAGCGTTAGGATCGTGTAGAGGAAAAGCAGCCACGCGCCGGTCCGCGCCTGTTCCAGCACGCCGGTCAGGATGGCGAGATCGCGTCCGGTTGCATAGTGGACGACGTTGACGCCGCACCACGCGGCCGTCAGCAGGCTCGCGACCACCATCACCCGGGTGACCGAGCGCTGCCGCTTGCCGATGCCCACAATCAGGCCGAGCGCCATGAACGCAACGGCACCGATCGAGAAACTTACGACCCCGATTGCGGATAGGGACGGCGTCACGATCGCTTATCGATCTCCGGTTGCGAGCGAGTCGGTGCCAGCGCCAGCGGGCGGCATCCCTCGCCGAAACTATACCCGTATCGAAGGGCGCGATACACCCGTTCCGCGCCGTGGTCGCGGCGCGAGCGGCGCCAAAGACCTCCGGTAAAGGCCGTTTCGCGCCAATCCTGCCCCAAAGCGGGGCTGTATGTTCGGCGGCATTCTTGCTATCTAGGACTGCGTTTTGGTAAACGTTCCCAGCGGGTGTGTGCCATTGGGTTCATCAACGGTGCGGTTGACGCCCTGGCGTACGGTGCGATGACAGCGCGAATCAACGGTGCGATGACAGCGCCGATCCAAACATCCAACAGAGGTTAAGGGCAGAGGGTCCGGTACGAGGGCCGTAAGGGCTTGTTAAGAGCAGGTCCTCCATCCTGGAGACGGGTTTGCCATTGCTGCGTGCAGCGCATCGGCTCAGGATCACGTCGGTGACACGCCGCGACACTGCTAACGCTTAAGCCGGTTGGAAAGTTCACGCGATGGACAAACAGATTGCGGAAATCTTCGTCTACCTGAACGCCATGTGGCGCCGCCGCTGGCTGGCGCTTTCCGTTGCCGTGACGACGTGCCTCGCCGGCTGGATCGCGGTGGCGATGATCCCGGACACCTACACCTCGTCCGCGCGCATCTACGTCGATACCGAAACCGTGCTCAAGCCGCTGCTGAAGGACATCGCCGTCGACGACAATGCCCAGGGCGAAGTCAGGATCATGCAGCAGACGCTGCTGTCGCGGCCGAATCTGGCACAGGTGGCGCGCGCCACCGACCTTGACCTGACCGTGTCGGGGCCGGGCGAGATGGAGGCGCTGCTCGAAAGCTTGGCACAGCGTACCGAGATCGAATCCAACTGTCAGGGCGCCGGGCCGGCCATGGCGGCCCGGATGGCGCAGTGTAACCTGTTTGCGATCAGCTTCAGCGACACCGATCCGCGACGGGCGAAGACGGCCGTGCAGTCTCTCCTCAACATCTTCATGGAATCCCGGCTCGGCGAGAGCCGGAGTCAGATGGACAGCGCGCGGCGGTTTCTCGATGATCAGATCCGCGGCTATCAGAACCAGTTGGAAGAGGCGGAAAAGCGGCTTGCGAATTTCAAGCAGGGGAACCTGCTGACCCTCCCCGGTCCACGCTCCTACGAGCGGCGACTGGAGGAACTCACCGAAGGGCATGCCGCCCTTGTCGGTGCGTTGGAAGACGCCAAGACGGAACGGAGCGTCCTCCTCGAACAGTTGCAGAGCATTCCGCCGGTCATCGCCAGTTCGTCGGGCGCCGGTTTCGGCAGTGGGCCGCCCTCGGACTACGCCATCCGGATCATCCAGTTGCAGGCGCAGCTGGATGAGATGTTGACCAAGTACACGCCCAAACATCCGGACGTTTCCGCCGTCCGTCGACGGATCGAAACGTTGAAGGCGGAAGAACAGCGCGAGCTCCAGGCCATGCTGGCCATGTCGGAGCCGGTGGACGGGCAGGCGCCCACCGAGGCCCAGGTTCCCGCCTATGGAGCGCCGAATCCAGCCTATTCGGAACTTCGCCTGATCGTTGCCGAAAAGGAGGCGGACGTGGCGCGCCTGGAAGAGCAGGCGGCGCGCGCCTTGGTCAAGCTCGAGGAATTGCGGGGCATGGCCCTCGAAGTGCCGGTCATCGAAGCGGAACTCGCCCGGCTGAACCGCGACTATGACGTCACCAAGCGGCAGTACGAGGTGCTGTTGGAGCGTCGCGAATCGGCGAAGATCGCGCGCGATCGGGAGGCCAGCGGCGACAAGGTGCAGTTCCGGGTGATCGAGCCGCCCGAAGCCCCGGTTCGGCCGAGCGGTCCCAACCGCGCGCTGCTGCTCAGTGCCGTCGTGCCGGTGGGCCTCGGCGCGGGCGCCGCGTTGGCCTTGGTGCTCGCCATTCTCAGCCGCACCTTCATCGATCCCCGCCGCCTTGGCGAGGACCTCGGTCTTCCCGTTCTCGGTTCCGTGTCGGAGATCAGCCGTCCCGGTGACCAGCGGTGGCAGTGGGCCAACATCGCCCTCTACGTGCTGGCGGTTACGGCGATGCTTGCCTTCTACGCGCTTCTGATGCTGGTTGAGAACAACATCGGACTCGGTCGGGTGGCCCAGGCAGCGGTGCAGACGACGTCCGTGGGCGAGCTTGTCACTCTCCTCAAGACGGCCTTATCCCGATCGTTCGAGATGTTGAGCGAATAGACCGACCCGGGCCGACGACGAAAGGACGGATCATGGAAGGCAGCAGCAGGGGCCTCGAGCCGAAGGCCGGGTCCAAACGGCGGTCGCTGGTTGAACGGGCGGCCGG
>CAZBWP010000079.1:6044-9338 GCA_964495295.1 uncultured Rhodospirillaceae bacterium
ATCCTGACCCCGAACACGCTGCGCAGCCGCACCACCGAGGAATTTCGCTTGATCAAGCGCGGTGTGCTCGCCAAGCGCTGGCAGGAAGAGCGCCCCAACTCCAACCTGATCCTGGTGACCAGCGCCGTGCCGTCCGAGGGCAAGACCTTCGTCAGCCTCAATCTGGCGATGAGCATCGCCTTCGAACGCGATCTCCGGGTCCTGCTGATCGACGCCGACCTCTCGCGTCCGTCGATCCCGAAGGTGCTCGGCATCGAGGTTGATCGTGGCATGGTCGACGTGCTTACGGGCAACGTCTCCGACATGTCCGAAGTGATGCTGCGGACCAACATCGACGGCTTCTCGTTTCTGCCGTCGGGGCGACAACATCACCTCAGCACCGAACTCTTGGCCAGCCAGCGGATGGCGAGCTTCGTCGAGGAGATTGCTCAGCGCTACGCCGACCGCATCGTCATTTTCGACTCGCCGCCGGTGCTCGCCACCAGTGAGCCGACGGCGCTGGCCCAGCATGTGGGGCAAATCGTGTTCGTCGTGCGTGCGGAGGAGACGAGCCGGACGGCGGTGAAGACGGCGATGGAGATCCTGGGAACATACTCGAAGAAGACCGAGTTGGTCCTCAACGCGGCCAAGCCGCAATTCGGCGCCGCCAGCTTCGGCTACTACCACTACAAGGGCTACTACCACCAGAGCCAGACCGCCGAGACTGGCTGACCCACGCCCGGGGCGCGCAGGCTCGCGCGTTCGGTCACCCGTTCAGAAGGCGTGCAGCGGCTTCGTGTCTTCGAAGGTCTCGAGCTGCTCCGTCGACGCCGGTCGCTGGTGCCGCTCCTTCCAGTCGTCGTAGGGCATGCCGTAGATGACGGTGCGCGCCTCCTCGTAGTCCATCGCCAGCCCGTTCGCTTCCGCCGCCTTCATGTACCATTTGGCGAGGCAATTCCGGCAGAAGCCGGCGAGGTTCATCAGGTCGATGTTCTGCACGTCGGTGCGGCGTTGCAGGTGCGCGACGAGGCCGCGGAACGCCGCCGCCTCGATTTCGGTTCGGGTCTTGTCGTCCATCGGGCTTCCCTCGGGTGACTCGCGACTGACTTCGCATATGGTCAGGGTCGGAGCGCCCGCCAACCGATGTCGGTCCGATAGAATCCCTCCGGCCAGGCGATGCGCGCGACCGCTGCGTAGGCGCGCTTCCGAGCGGCGGCGACGTCCTGGCCGAGCGCCGTTACGCCCAGCACCCGGCCACCGTCGGCGATCAGGCGCCCGTGGCTGCGCCGGGTCGCGGCGTGGAAGACGACCACGCCATCGACGGCTTCGGCGTCCTCGATCGCGCGGATTTCGGAGCCTCGCGCGTACGGTCCGGGATATCCCTTCGTCGCCAGCACCACCGTCAGCGCCGCCTCGTCGCTCCACTCCAGGGTGAGCGTGTCGAGCCGGCCGGCGCGGCAGGCGACCAGCGCCGCGAGCAGATCGGACTTCAGCCGCATCATCACCGGCTGGCACTCGGGATCGCCAAACCGGCAATTGAATTCCAGCAGCTTCGGACCGTCCCGGGTGATCATCAGACCGGCGAAAAGCACGCCCACATAGGGACGGTTTTCTTCGGCCAAGGTGGCCACCGTCGGCCGGATGATCCGGTCGACGACCATCGTCATCACCTCGGGCGTGACGATGGGCGCCGGCGAATAGGCGCCCATGCCCCCGGTGTTGGGGCCCTCATCGCCGTCGAAGGCAGGCTTGTGATCCTGGGCCGAGGCCAGCGCCAGGATTTGCGTGCCGTTGACCAGCGCGAAGATGCTTGCTTCCTCGCCCTCCAGGTATTCCTCGATCACCACCCGCGCTCCGGCGCTGCCGAACGCCTCTTCGGTGAGGATGTGGTCGATGGCGGCGAACGCCTCGTTCGCGGTGCGGCAGACGATCACCCCCTTGCCGGCGGCCAGCCCGTCGGCCTTGACGACGATCGGGGCGCCGCGGCGATGAATGAACTCCTTCGCCGCGTTCGGCTCGTCGAACGCGCCATACCACGCCGTCGGAATGCCGGTTCGCGCGCACAGGTCCTTCATGAATGCCTTCGACCCCTCGATCTCGGCGGCGCGGGCGCGCGGCCCGAAGGCCTGAATGCCGGCCGCTTCCAGACGATCGACGAGGCCGGCGACCAGGGGCACTTCCGGGCCGACGACGACGAAGTCGATCGCCAGCCGGCGTGCCGCCGCCACCAGGCCCTCGATGTCCTCCGCCTCGACCGGCAGGCATTCGGCGAGATCGGCGATTCCGGCGTTTCCGGGGGCGCAATAGAGCTTGTCGCACAACGGCGAACGGGCGATCGCCCAGCACAAAGCGTGCTCGCGCCCTCCGGACCCCACCACCAGAACCTGCATCGACGATACCCCCGTTGATCTGCCGGACATCCCGGTTGTCGTTGTTTTGCCCTCCGGGCTCGGTTGGGCCATAGTGGCACCGATGAGCGAGCATCCTAGCACCCGCGACGCCGATCACAACCTGCCGGTGCTCACCGTCGGTGAGATCTCCCTGGCCCTGAAGCGGCACGTGGAAAGCGGCTTCGAGCGGGTGCGCGTGCGTGGCGAGATCACCGGCTTCAAACGCGCCGCCTCCGGACACCTCTACTTCGCCCTGAAGGATCCCGACGCGGTGCTCAAGGGCGTGTGCTGGCGCGGCGCCGCGACGCGGCTCGGCATCGCGCCGGAGGACGGGATGGAGGTGATCGCGTTCGGCCGGCTGACCACCTATCCCGGCCGATCGGAGTACCAGCTCGTCGTCGAGTCGCTGGAACTGGCCGGCGAGGGGGCGCTGCTCAAGCTGCTCGAGGAACGCAAGCGGCGGCTCGCCGCCGAGGGCCTGTTCGCGCCCGAGCGCAAGCGGCCCATCCCGTTCCTGCCCGAGGTCATCGGCGTCGTCACCTCGCCCACCGGCGCGGTGATTCGCGACATCCTGCATCGCCTGGAAGCACGCTTTCCCCGCCGCGTTCTCCTGTGGCCGGTGCTGGTGCAGGGCGATGGTGCCGCGGCACAGATCGCCGCCGCCATCGACGGCTTCAACCGGCTGGCGGCGGGCGGGCCGGTGCCGCGTCCGGATGTGCTGATCGTCGCGCGCGGCGGGGGCAGCCTGGAGGACCTGTTGGCGTTCAGCGAGGAGATCGTGGTGCGCGCGGCTGCCGCCAGCGACATTCCCCTGATCTCCGGGGTCGGCCACGAAACGGACACGACGCTGATCGATTTCGCCGCCGATCGGCGCGCCCCGACGCCGACGGCGGCGGCCGAAATGGCGGTCCCGGTGCGCATGGAC
>CAZBWP010000080.1:0-5535 GCA_964495295.1 uncultured Rhodospirillaceae bacterium
CGCAGATCGGCGACGCCGTGCTCGGTGGCGACGAGCTGCATGTCGGTGCGGGCAACACTCACCACGGTGCCGGGCGGCAGGGCGGGAACGATGCGCGAGACCGCACCGCAGCGGGCCGTTGCCGGCAGGGCGACCGCGGCGAAGCCGCCCTCGGACAGGCGGGCGCCGCGCATGAAATCCGAGAGGCCCCCGGCGCTGCTGATCTGCCGACCGTCGATCATCTCGGCATTGGCCTGGCCGAACAGGTCGACCTCGATCACCGCGTTGATGGCGATGAAGCGGTCGATGGCGCCCAATTGGCACACATCATGGGTGACGCCGACGGGCGCGAAGCGGACGCGCGGGTCCTCGGCACAGAACCGGTAGAACGCGGGGCCACCCCAGGCGATGCCGGCGGTGATCGCGCCATCCGTGTCGGCGATGGCGCCGGCCTCCGCCAAGCGGCGCACCGGGTCGGTGATCGCGCCGGCGTGGATGCGGAGCGCGCGCTTGCCGGCGAGGGCGGACAGGACGCCCTGCACACCGCCGATGCCGACCTCGACGGTGGCGCCATCGGCGATCCGCTCGGCCAGGTGCCCCCCGATCGCCTGGAAGACGGGATCGGGCGTCGCGTCGGTGCCGGCGACCAGCCCCGGCGCCTCGATGACGTAGTCCAGTTGCTCGTAGGCGACGTCGACGAGGCAGCGGGTCCGTGGCAGGGACGGGTTGATGTGGGCGACGATGACCTTGGCCCGGTCGAGGACGGCCGGCGCGAAGTCGCAGGCGACACCGAAGCCGCACCGACCGTTGACGTCGGGCGGCGTCAGGTGCAGCAGCGCCAAGTCGACCGTCTCGACGGTGCGCAGATGCTGGTAGATGGCGAAGTAGCTGAGCGGGTGGTAGTCGACCCGGCCGGCTTCGAACGAGGATCGCTGCGCCGGCGTCGGGAAGAACGCCGTCGCCCGCGCTTCCGGATGCAGGCCGGCGTAGTCCACGTCGTTGAAGCCGGGCAGCCAGACGCCGATGAAGCGGACGCCGGCGGCGGCTTCGGGCGCGGCGGCGAGGGCCGAGGTGATCAGTTCGGATTCGCCGGCGGCGCCGGGGGCATAGACGGTCATTCCGGGACGCAGCAGTCCCGGCAGGTCGGCGGCGGCAAGGGGGGTCGGCATGGCGGGCGATCCGGCGGTGACGGTACGTCCCGTCAGCTTACCCCGGCGTCGCCATCGGGATCACCCGGAAAACCGCGCGGCGCCGGGAGCGCGGCGTCAGCGGGCGCCGTGCGGGACGATGATCACCCGAATCGTTTGCAGCATGATCACGATGTCCCGGAGCACGCTGTAGTACTTGATATAGTACAAATCGAACTGGAGCTTTTGCCAGGCGTCCTCGATGGACGCGCCGTAGGGGTAATTGACCTGGGCCCAACCGGTGATGCCGGGCTTCACCCGATGACGCACTTCATAGTAGGGGATGATCTCGCACAGCTGGTCGACGAAGTAGGGCCGCTCCGGGCGCGGGCCGACGAAGCTCATGTCGCCGCGCAGGACGTTGAAAAGTTGCGGGATTTCATCGATGCGGGTCTTCCGGATGAAGGCGCCGACCGCGGTCACGCGGCTGTCGTTGCGCGCCGCCCACTGCGGTCCGTTCTGCTCCGCATCCACGCGCATGCTCCGGAACTTGGTCAGCAGGAATGTCCGGCCACGGAATCCGACCCGATCCTGGCGGTAGAAGATCGGCCCCGCGCTCTCCAGTCGAATGGCGATCGCGGTGGCGCCGAGCAGCGGCAGCAGCAGCACGAGCAGCATGGCGCTGGCGGCGATGTCCAGGCCGCGTTTCAGGCTTTGCTGAAACCGGCCGCCGGGGAAGCCATCGGAGAACACGAACCAGTCCGGCCGCAGCGCGGCGAGATCCACCCGTCCGGTCTCGCGTTCACAGAACGTCTGGTAGTCGCTGATGCTGATGCCGGCGAGCCGGCAGTCGATCAGCGACTTCGTCGGCAACCGCCCCCGGCGCTCCTCGATGGCGACGACGATCTCATCAATCTGCTTTTCGGCGACGAAGTCGGCCAGCGAGTTGACGCGGGCCACCACGCGGTCCGGCGACACCTTCGGCGCCTCGCCGGTGATGTCGACGAAGGCGACGCTGGCGAAGCGGGCGGCGGTGTCCTGCTCCAAGGCCTCGATCCGTGCCGCCTGCTCGCCGCTGCCGATCACCAGGATCCGGCGGCGCATGATGACGTTGAGGGGGATCAGGCGAAAGATCCAGCGGGAAATCAGCAGGCCGACGAAGCCAAGCGGCAGACTGACGGCCATGACGCTGCGCCAGATGCCGATGGAGGGCACGACGTAAAAGATCACCGACAGAACGACGAAGCCGATGACGAACGTCGCGGCCAACCGGATCAGCGTCTGCACGAAGTCAGGCACGTACTCGGCGTGATAGAGCCCGACCGCATACTTGGTGACGGTGAGGACGCAGACGAACACGGCGGCCTCCGGCAGCAACCCGGAGAGGGTCAACGATGGCTGAATCCTGCCGAGGCTGCTGATGACGACGCCCAGGTAAAGAGCCGCGAACAGGATCAGCACCTCGATGACGCCGAGGATCAGAAACGGCGACAGCAGATGCAGTTTGAAGACGTTTCGCATGCGGCGGCAATCCTAGTGCAGCGGTGCGACACGCGCCGCCTCGGCCCAGTCGCGAACGGGCGCAGAGGGCCGGGGTCGGTGGCGAGACGCCGACGCGTACAAGAGACCAGCCTGCCACGGCATGGTTAAGGGAGCCTTATGGCGCAAGGGTCTTGGCGCGAATCGGCGGGGTACGAATCGGCGGGGCGCGCTCTGGCCGCGGAGCACGGGCTTTGCCGTGGACCGGGCCGCCAGCGCACCGGCGCGGGCGGCGCTGGACGTGGGCATGGCGGTTGCCGCCTGCATCACCGTGGCCGTGCCGGCGTCAGCGCGGAACCCGGCAGGACACGCCGGGACGGCAGCTTTTCACCATGTCGGAGAAGCGCATGAGTGTCACCCCTGAGAGGAACGAGCAGGACGACATCGGCCGCGGACGGACCGATAGCCGCGGCCGATCGATCGATCGGACACGCCTCTGCAGCGCCGGCTAGAGCCGGGTTGGTCCCGCAACCGCGCCGCGCAGAAAGTGCAATCGACGCGGGCGTCGTGACAAGGGTCGATGCATGAACCGCAGGCAATCACAGGTCATTGTCGGTCTCCTAAAATCCCGCCATCACCCTTACCATCCGCTGCGCGGCGAACGCTGGCGCGACCGCCCATATCCAGGGATCGCTTCGGACAGAGCCGTGCCCCCGTGATTGAGGCGCCAAAATGACTGCGGCGCGCGCCGTTTTCAAGCATTCTTGTCGCCGCCAAGAAAGACAGTTTCGCGACGCCGGGGCCTGCGGCACGCAAATGGTCGGATTCGTTGGCTCGCAAATGGTCGGGCCTGTTGGCGGCTCGCAAATGGTCGGGCCTGTTGGCCCGGGGGACACCGGTCGCTCGATGCCAGAGGGGCCTTTCCTCCCGTCAGCCGGCTCGTGGGGCGGCCGATCTGGTGCTCGGAAGCTTCGCGGCGGCTCCGGTCCTATCGCGGCACCGGGCTTCGATCGCAGCAATCGCCATAGATTCGCCGCAGAACATTCACGCAAATTTCGCGGAAGTCGCGTGACTCTAGCCCATATAGGGGTTTCGGTTACGGGCGATTTTTGACAAACTCCGGCGTCGCTCGGGTCGGCCCGCTCCGCGGGATGACACCCGAATGGCTGCGTTCAACACGGATGGAGTATCCGCATGACTACGTCACAAGTCGTTGCGGAGGAAGATGCTTTTCCGCACGCGCATGGTGACCCATCACGACAATCCGGGACATCTGACAACGTTGTTCACAACTGGCGCGGAAAAGCAGCTGTTCTCGCGTTATTTTTGATTAGCGCCGCAGGATACACACTGGCGGCATTCGTCATCGACACGATGACAAAGGGCGGATCGTCGCTCTTCTAAAGTTCAGAAGAAACAAAACTGCTCACAGGTGTTGGGGGACCCCGGGACCGTGATTGTCCCGCCGACCGGGGCCGGTGGATGCGTCAGTGCATCGCGCCGGCCCCGCTCGACTCGGTCGGCGCGAGACTGCTGACGATCTTCCGTGGTTGGTCTTCCCCTGGTTCGTGCGACACGGCTGCGAGGTGCCGCTGCGCCCTCGACCTCTTCACGGAGGCCGTAATCCTTGATCCCATGGCCGCGAAAGTGGTGTAGCTTTCGGGGCGCCGGCGGCGGCATGCGATGGCGCAGAACCGCGTTCAGACGCCGAGGCGCAGGACGTTCGCATCCGCAGAAGGCGGGGCCGATGAACAAGCCGACCACGACACTTCTCCTCGCGATCGCGATGCTTCTGATGGGCGAGGTGGCGCTCCAGGTCCGAACGCACGTGAAATTCGGCACCAGCGTCCTCAATGCGATGACCGGGGACACCACCTACCAGTTCAACGAGGACTTGGGCCTCAAGCTGCTCCGGCCGTCGGCATCGATCGTCGGCTCGGACGCAACCATCGTCACCAACAGCCTGGGGCTTCGCAGCCCCGAAATCGCGCCCGACCGACCGCTGCTTTTAGGCGCTGCCGCCGGTCACGACGACGATCCCACAAGCAGCGAGATCGCGCCCGTCCAACCGCAGAACGGAGTCCGCATCGCGGTTGTCGGAGCCTCCACCGTCGTGGGGGCATACACCCGATCCAACGAACAGACGTTCCCCTACGTGCTGCAACGTCTCCTGCGAGAACGCTATCCGGGGCATTCGATCGACGTCATCAATGCGGGGATTGCCGGCTTTTCGCTTGCTGACCAGCAGAGTCTGATCGAGAGATTGTTGTCGTCGTTCGATATTGACCTGATCATTCTTTACACGGGGTTCAACGATATCGGTGGCTACTGTCGTGCACAGGAAGAAGATGGGAACGGGGCGCCGAAGAATCATTCGCTTCATGCGGTCGGGCTGCCGAATTGGGTTCTGTCGTATGAGCTTCTCTTGAAAAATACATTGGAGTTGCGGACGGCGGAGGCCAAGTCGCCAACCGTGAAAGCCAAGCATGCCATCGATACCACGCCCTATGAGGCGCAGCTCACCTCTCTCGTGTCGGCCGCGAAGCAGCATGCCGAGCACGTCCTGATCGCAACGAATGCGCGGTCGTTTCGACGGGAGATGCCGCACGCCGAGCAAATGGAGCTGTCGACGACCGCGCGTTACTATAATGATTGCTTTGGCCTGGACGAGTTGCATGATGTGTATGACGAGCACAACGCGATCATCCAAAAGGTGGCGATGGAGCAGGGAATTCCGTCCGTGCCGATGCATGACATGATGCCGCCAGGCCGCATCTACTTTGGCGATGCGACGCATTTTTCACCCAGAGGTGAAGAGGAAGCCGCCAGAATTCTTGCGGATTTTATTGAACGTTCGATGATTGTTGATTGACGTGACATTCCAGTCGTTTCATTTTCTTGTTTTCTTTCTCGTCGTTTTCAGCGTGGCAAACTTTCTCATCGCCGGCCG
>CAZBWP010000080.1:5635-9316 GCA_964495295.1 uncultured Rhodospirillaceae bacterium
CGTTCGGGCAACGTCTATTTCAACGTGCTGTTGACGTTCATCGCCATCGGCGTCTGGCATGGCGCGGGCTGGAACTTCGTCGTCTACGGCATGGTGCACGGATCGTTCGTGGCCGGCGAGCGCTGGCTCAGGAACCGCCGAAAGGCACGCGGCCTGGCGCCCGCCGAGTACGCCGGCTTTGAACTCGCAGTTCGGATTTTCTGTGTCTTCCACTTCGTTGCTTTCGCCCGCCTGCTGTTTCGCGCCGGATCCATCGGCAATGCCGGCGACTACGCCCTGGCCATGACAGAGTTTTCCCAGTCGGTGACGCCGGTGAGCGCGCTGGGTCTTGCCGTGCTGCTGCTCGCCGCCGCGCTGCACTACGTCCCGGATGACTGGAAGACCAAATCCATCGACTGGTTTGCCCGCGCTCCGGCCCTGATCCAGGCAACAGCGATCGTCTCCACCATCTACGGCCTTGCGGTCTTTTCGGGCGGGCCGGCCCCCTTCATCTACTTCCAGTTCTGAGCGTCGGCTCGGCACGCCCTTTGGAAGCGCCGCCGCGGCGGGATTGCCTGTTCCCCCTGGCCGCCGAAATGGGATAGCCTCCAGGCGATGGCGGCGGGCCTCCGCAACGGGGCCGCGCGGCCCGAGCAGACTGCTGGAGGGGGACCATGCACGAGAGCTTCACCGTTTCCATCGACGCCTGGGCTGATGGCCAGCCGATCCCGGGCGAATACGCCTTTTGCGTGCCTGCGGCCGAAGGGCGCGTGACCATGGGAGCCAACCGAAGCCCGGCGATCCGCTGGTCGGGAGCACCAAAGGGTACGCGGTCATTCGCGATCCTCTGCGTCGATCCGGACGTGCCGTCGAAGGTTGACGACGTCAACCAGGAGGGGCGGACGATCCCCGCCGACCTGCCGCGCGTCGACTTCTATCACTGGGTGCTGGTCGATGTTCCGGCGACGATGAGCGCGATCCCAGCCGGCGCAGACTCCGATGGCGTTACCGCCGGTGGTAAGTCACCGGGGCCGACGCCGCACGGCGTTCGCGGCATCAACACCTACACCGACTTTCTCGGCGACAACGAAACCATGGCCGGAGACTATGGCGGCTACGACGGTCCGTGTCCGCCGTGGAACGACGAGATCGTCCACCACTACCACTTCACCGTCTATGCGCTCGATGTGCAGAGCCTGGGGCTGCCCGCCCGTTTCGGCGGCAGCGACGCCCTCAAGGCCATGCAGGGCCACATCCTGGCGGAGGCGACGTGGATCGGGACGTACACGCTGAACCGTGACCTGATGGGCTGAGCCGGTTGGATCTGTCTCGGGGCCAGGACCGGCTTTCCGCGCCGGTCGCGTGCCCCTTGATTCAGCCATCGGCCGAATTATCTCACCCGTGTCGGTTGCCCGATCGGAGCCGACATGGATCGGGGTCGATCATTGATGGCCCCAAAGTCTACACATTGCTTGCACGGAGGATGTGTCATCATGACCGCGTTCGACTTGTCTCCCCTGTTTCGCGCTACCGTCGGTTTCGATCGCCTGACCCGCATGCTCGAAGATGCATCTCGCATTTCGGATGCGTCGAACGGCTATCCGCCCTACAACATCGAAAAAAGTGGTGAGAACCGGTATCGGATCACCCTTGCCGTCGCCGGCTTTGCCGAGGACGACTTGGCCCTCCAGGTTCAGGAAGGCACGTTGACCATCGAAGGGCATCGCAAGGATCCGGAAGCCGATGCAATCTTCCTGCATCGCGGCATTGCCGGTCGGGGCTTCAAGCGGCAGTTCCAACTCGCCGATCACGTGGTGGTCGAGAATGCCCACCTGCACAACGGCTTGCTGGTCATCGACCTGACGCGGGAGGTCCCCGAGGCCATGAAGCCGCGTCGCATTCAAATCAGCACGGCGGCGCCGACCGTCGTTGATGCCAGCGACAACAAGCGGATTGGAAGTGGTCAGGCGGCTGCCTGACCCCCATTCTCAAGGTGTGGAGCGCCGGGCCTGCCCCGGCCCTCCAACCGAGCCTTTCAAGAGTTGGATGACACGAGGGTGACACCACACGCGCAGAGAGGGTGGTGTCCCTTGCGAGGTATCGATGACCGACGTGGCCGCCAAGACGGACGCCGAATGGCGTGAGGAACTGGACCCCGAGGAGTTTGCCGTGTGTCGCCAAAAGGCGACCGAGCGTGCCTTCACCGGCGCCTATTGGAACACGAAGACCAAGGGCGTCTATCTGTGCCGGTGTTGCGGCGAACAGCTCTTCACTTCTGATACGAAATTCGACAGCGGTTCGGGATGGCCGAGCTTTCATCAGCCGATCGCCAATGACAGGATCGGCGAGGAGCGGGACTCGAGCCACGGCATGGTGCGCACGGAAGTGCATTGCGCGCGCTGCGGCTCGCACCTCGGTCATGTGTTCCCCGATGGCCCGCAGCCGACGGGGCTGCGATACTGCATCAATTCCCTGTCGTTGACGTTGGATCCGAGAGACGAGGGCGGCGACTGACGCGGCGCTCTGCCAAAGACCGCGAGGTCAGCGGCTTCGCAGGCCAAGCGTCTGCGGGTTGAGACGGCCGATGCGCTGAAGGATGCGGTACGACGCCACCAGGGCGTCGTATTCTGCATTGGTCAGGTTGATGCGCGCGTTGTTGACTTCGTTCTCGGCCAACAGAACGTTGATGACGGTTTCCCGGCCGGACTCGCGCAGGCGTCGCCGCGCGATGAACGCTTCTTCGGCGATGACAACAGCGTTGGCGAGCAGATCCTGGCGGTCGCGCGCGGTCTGGAGTGCCTGCCAGACAACACGGGTCTGTTGGACCACGTTGCGTGCGACGACCTCATGGTTCTCCTGGCTCGCCCGGTAGTCATAGGCCGCCTGCTCGACCGTCGCGCTCGTCCGAAAGCCGTTGAACAGATTCCAGGTTGCCTGCAGCAGAATCGAGTAGTCGGTTCGCACGCCGGGACGCAGGTCGAAATCGTCCTCGTAGTTGGCGGCCCCGATGACTTCGAGCCGCGGAAAGTAGCCGGACCGAGCGAGGCTGCGGCGTTCGGAGGCCACCTCGATGGTGCTCAAACTGGCGCCCACCGCGGGGCTTTCGTTGATGGCCACCTCCACGGCTTCGTCGACCGTACGCGGCAGCATCGGCTCCGGCGGAGCCGGATCGGTCATGGCCGCCAATTCCGGAGCGTGGTTGAAGATCTGGATGTAGCGGCTGATCGTGTCCTGAAAGCTGCCCTCGAAACCGACACGTTGCTCCTTGGCGATCTGCAACCGGGCTTTCGATTGGAGCACGTCCACAGCGATGCCGGCGCCACGCTCGACACGCTCATCCTCCAAGTCCGTTTGCAGGCGGATCGAATCCTCGTTCTGTTCGGCGAGTTCCACGAGCCGCTTCTGCCGCAGCACGTTGAGGTAGGCCTCGATGCCCTGAAGCAAGACCTCCTGACGGGTGCCCTCGAGGGTGAAGCGGGCAACCTCGGCGTTCATCCGTGCGATCCGCACATTCGAGGGGGTTTCGAAGCCGTCGAACAGGTTCTGTGCAATCGTGACACCGGCAACTTTCTGTGTCTTGTCAAAAGCGCCAAGACCGAGTTCGGTCCGCTGATCGGTCTCGATGTGCGTCGGCCCGATGTTGCCGCTGACGTCGACTTGCGGGTAGTAGGCCGACTGCGCTCTGGTTATTTCCTTCCGCAC
>CAZBWP010000081.1:0-9268 GCA_964495295.1 uncultured Rhodospirillaceae bacterium
GGCGTCGAGTTCGGCATCGTAGAAGGCGTTGAGATCCATGACGATCCTTCTAGCACGGCGGCTCCGACGCGCTCGCGGAAAATCCTGCAGCCGCGCCGGTGGTCCGCCACGCCACGCTCGTGCGCGCTTCGTCAGGGCATGCCGTCAGCCCACCGCCTCCCGCGCCGCCAGGAAGCCGCCCTCGGCGTGCGGCGCGTAGGCGCGCGCCTGCTTGAAATACGCCATGAACGAGGCATGCACCTTGGCGGTGAGCGGATCCGCCTCGCCCAACTCGGCCAGCACCGCCGCGGCGTGGCGCGCCATCTCCCGCAGGATCTCGTCGCTGAACCGCCGCAACTGAACATCGTGGTCGCGCAGCAGCGGCTCGAGGGAGACGGCGTTGTGGAAGGTGAAGTCGGCCAGCGTCTCGTGCGCCGTCGCCAACGCCGCGGTGCGGACCGCCACCTGAAGATCGGCGCTGAGGCTCTGCCAGACCTCCTTGTTGACGAGGATCTCGAGACCCGGACCGGGTTCGAACGGGCCCGGCATGTAGTAGAACTTGGCGGCGCGGTAGAGGCCGAAGGCCAGGTCGTTCCACGGGCCGATCCAGTCGGCGCCGTCGACCGCACCGCTCATCAGCGCCGGCCCGATCTCCCCCGGCGGGATCATTACGGTGGTCACGCCCATGCGCCGCAGCACCTCACCGCCGAGCCCGGCGATGCGGAACTTGAGGCCGCGGAAGTCGTCCAGCGTGTTGATCTCCCGCCGGAACCAGCCGCCGGCCTGGGCGCCGCTGGAGCCGGCGAAGAACGGCTGGACGTTGAACGACGCGTAGACCTCTTCCCAGAGCTGCTGGCCGCCGCCGAAATGGATCCACGCCGCCAGCTCCTGGGCCGTCAGACCGAACGGCAGGCCGGTGAAGTAGTTCAGCGCCTTGTGCTTGCCGACCCAGTAGTAGGGCGTGGAGTGGCAGAGATCGGCGGTGCCCGACGATACTGCGTCCAGGCTCTCGAACGGCGGCACCACGTCGCCCGCGCCGTAGAGCGTGACCGTCAGCCGGCCGTCGGTGAGCGCCGTCAGCGCATCGGCGAAGCGCTCGGCGTTGACGCCAACACCCGGCGTTTTCTTCGGCCAGGTCATGATCATCTTGAGCTCGCGCTTGCCGGTGGCGAGCGCGGGCGCGGCGAACGCCGCGGCGGCGCCGGCGCCGGCCGCGGCGCTGGCGAGAAAGGTTCTGCGCGGAATGGGCTGTTGATTGCGCGTCATGGAACGTCCTCCGAAACCAATCATTCGCCGCGCCGAAGCGCGGCGACGACTGCTTATCAGGCGGCGAAGGCGAACACGAGGGGGCGATGGGCGGGGCGTGTCAGGTGTGGAGGAAGCGAAGGTCCTGGCCTTCGAGCACGGCACAGGTGAGGCGGTTCGTATAATAGGCGCCGGTGTCGATGCCGATGCGGTTGCTGCGAATCTCCGGCCGGCTGGTGATCGAGTGGCCGTGGACGACGCACTTGCCCAGGTCGGCATCGGAGTTGAGGAATCGATCGCGGATCCAGATCAGATCGGTGGGCCGCTGCTCGTCGTGCGGGGTGCCGGGCCGCACGCCGGCATGCACGAACAGGTAGTCGCCGACGGTATATTGCAACTTGAGCCCGTTGAGAAACTCGAGGTGGTCGCGCGGCATCGCCGCCTGCAGCCGCAGGCGCAGGTCTTCGAGCCATGGCCGGTCGCCGTGCCCCTCGCCGCACCGCACGCCATAGCTCATCAGCGTCGCATCGCCGCCGTTGAGCAACCAGGTCTCGTCCGCCGGCCCGGCCAGAAAGCGCAGCATCATGTCCTCATGGTTGCCCATCAGGAACACCGCCTCGAACCCGGCCAACGGGTCGTGAATCAGCATCTCGATGACTTCGAACGAGCCGCCGCCTCGATCCACGTAATCGCCGAGGTAGACCACGGTGCATGCGAGGCCCTCGGCGCCCGCCGCGTCCTCGAGGATGCGGATCCGCAGGTTGACGAGCAGGTCCGGCCGGCCGTGGATATCGCCGATGGCGTAGACGCGCCGGCCCACCGGAATGCGGGCGCGCGAGATGTGTTGCTGGGTGTGTCGTCGCAGAAACACGGGAACCTCGCTGGTCTGGCCACCACGCCAGTGAAGCACATGTTAACCCTTCGCCGTTAACTTTCCACCCTGCAACCGAACCCACGGGGGAGAACACGCTGTGCAGGCGATGGGCCGTCCCGGCGCCGCCGGCTTCAACGCTGGACCGGCGCTTGCCAGCGAACGTCGTCTGATCGACCGCTTGACGCGCCTGCGGGACCGGGCGGACGGCTGGTATGCCGTGCGGATCGCCCTGTCACGTGTGCGCGCCATCAACCTCGCGCCGGCGGTGGCGGCGCTTCTTCTCTCGCCGCTGCGGGCGCTGACGAACCGGCACGACCTCGAGATTTTCCGGCTGGCCGACCACGACACCGTCGCCCTGTGCCGGAAGGTGCCCGTCGACGAGGTGCAGGCGGCACTCGACGAGATCCACGCGATGCTGCGGACCGACGCCGGCGTCTGCGAGCCCGTCGAGGACCCCAACCGATCGTTCATCGTCTGGTACGATCTCGCGGAAAGCCACCAAGCCGACCGGCTGCTCGGCTGGCTCGATGCGCGCGTCGGCGGCACGCCTGCGCCGCCGCCTTCGATCGGTTTTGACACGGCCGCAACGCCGCTGCCGCCACGCCCGCCAACGACGGCCGATCTCGAGGAGATCCAGCGGAAACTCAAGGGGATCCGGATCTCGGACCTGATCCGTCAGCAAATTGCCCTGGAGGTCGTGCCCGGCGCTCCCGCCCGGCCGGTGTTCCGGGAGACCTATGTCTCCATCGCCGATCTGCGCGACCGCCTGGATCTCACGGTGCATCCGGCGGCCAACCCGTGGCTGTTCCGGTATCTGACCGAGATCCTCGACCCCCTGATGCTCCGCGCGGTGAACGCCAGCCGCTTCGCCTCCACGGAGGTGCCGATCAGCCTCAACGTCAACGTCAGCACCATCGAAAGCGGCGCCTTCGACCGGTTCGAAGCCGCGCATCTGCGGGCCCCGGACGGCATCATGCTGGAGATCCAGTTTGTCGACGCGATCGCCGACATGAGTGCGTTTCTCGATGCCCGCGAGCGGCTCCGTGCCAAGGGCTTCGGTATCATCATCGACGGCATGGATCCCCTGGCCGTCCCCTTCGTCGACCTGGCCGGTCTCGCCCCCGACCTGCTGAAGCTCTGGTGGAGCGACCGCATCGCCGGGAACCGAAATGCCGGCACGCAACGGGCCCTGCGCGAGGCCTTGAGCCGGTTTGGCATGGAGCGCGTCCTGCTCGCCCGCGTTGATTCGGAGGACGGCATCCGCTGGGGTAACCATCTTGGCATCCGCCGCTTCCAGGGGCGTTTCATCGACGCCGTTCTGAACACGGAAGAGCGCAAACCGACGGTGGGCAGCGCCCGGAAGCGATCCTCATGACGGGTACGGCGCCGACCGCCCTGCCGGCGCGGCATTCCGAGGCAATGCTGCTGGAGTTTGCCCGCGAGTTGTACAACCGGCGGGCCGGCCGCCGCGCCGCGTGGCTGCACCTGTCGCGGCTCAACGCCCGCAACCGGCGGGGTCACCACGTCCGAACCGCGGCGAGCGGCTTCCGGGCACTGGTCGACGCGCGGACCGCCCAGGTCTTCGTCCTGGCCGACGCCGACATTGTCGTCGTCTACGACGGCGACAGCCACGACCAGGTGCGCCGGGAAGTCACCAAGGTCTCCCTCCTGTTCGCCGACGAAGCGGTCGCCACCGAAGACCCGACGCACCCGCGCTTCGTCACCTGGTATGACCTGGAGCGCGACTACGAATGCTTCCTCAATACCGTTCGCGCCCGCTTCGAGGGCCGGTCGTCGCCCGACGCGCCTGTGCCACGGGCGACGCCGCCGATGGGGCTCGTCAAGCGCCAGCGGTCCGGCGATGAGCTCACGCCCGCGCAACTGGAACGGATCGAGCGGGGGCTCGCCGGTGCCGACCTGTCGAGCCTGCTGCGCCGGCAGACGGCCTGCGCCGTCGCCCCCGATCTCGCCGTGGCACCGCGCTTCACGGAGCTGTTCGTTGCCATCGATGAGCTGCGGGCGACGGTGTTGCCGGAGGGCGATTTGGCCGCCAATCCCTGGCTGTTCAGGCGTCTGACCGAAACCCTCGACCGGCGCGTGGTGGCGTACCTCACCGCCGCCGGGTCGCGGCTCACCGATGCCGGCATCAGTGTCAATGTCAACGTGTCGACCCTGCTCAGCGAAGCCTTTGCCGCCCTCGATGGCGGACCGGCGGGCGCCGGGCCGTCGGAGGTGGCATTCGAACTGCAGTCCGTGGACATCTTTTCTGACATCAGCGCGTTTCTGTTCGCCCGCGACTTCGCCCATCGCAAAGGCTTCCGGGTCTTCCTGGACGGTATCCGCTGGCGGGATCTGGACGTGGTGCGGGCCGGCCACCTCCAGGTCGACCTGGTCAAGGTGCTTTGGGACCCGGCGTTCCTGGAGCCACGGAGCGCCGCGCGCGACGGCGTGGCGCGGCTGGTGGAGGAGATCGGCGCCGACCGTATCGTGATCTGCCGCGTCGACGGTCGCGGCGCCGTGGCGGCCGGCCACGCCATGGGCCTCGGTCTGTTCCAGGGCTACTTCATCGACGGCCTGCTCCGCGAGGACCGTCGCCGCCGCACCCTGCAGCGCTTGAAACGCGCGCGGCGTCGCGACACCTAAGAGCATCGCTGGGGTGCTGACGACCCGGCGATCACCCGAGGTCCGCACCACCCATGTCGACCACCGAGACGACGACCGGCGCCCCGCCCATCGTCCGCGTTCAGGGGCTGAGCAAGCGCTTTGGCGTGGTGACGGCCGTCGACGACGTGACGTTCGAGGTCACCGAAGGCAGCGTCGTCGGCCTGCTCGGCGGCAACGGCGCCGGCAAGACCACCACGCTCGCGATCCTGCTCGGACTGCTGGTACCAAGCGCGGGCACGGTGACCGTGCTGGGGTGCGACATGCTGACGCACCGCCACCAGGCGCTGGGCCGAATGAACTTCTCATCGCCGTACGTGGACCTGCCGCGGCGTCTGACGGTCGCGGAGAATCTGCGGGTCTACGGCCTGCTCTATGGCGTGCAGGACCTGCGCGCCCGCATTCGCGACCTGGCGCGCGATCTGGACCTGGAGCCGTTGCTGAAACGCTCGACCGGCGACCTCTCGGCCGGACAGCAGACCCGTGTTGCGCTCGCCAAGTCGCTGCTCAACGAGCCGCGCCTGCTGCTGCTCGACGAGCCGACAGCGTCCCTCGACCCGGACACCGCCGATTGGGTGCGCAGTTACCTGATCGCCTGGCGGCGGCGGTCGGGCGCGACGATCCTGCTTGCCTCGCACAACATGAGCGAGGTCGAACGGCTCTGCGACACGGTGTTGATGATGCGTGATGGACGGATCGTCGACCGCGGATCACCGGCGGCGCTGACCGCTCGTTACGGGCGCAAGACCATGGAGGAGGTGTTCCTCCATATCGCCCGCGCCGGCGCGGCGCCGACCCACGGGGTGGCGGCGCAATGACGTTCGCGCGCATCGGGGGCGCCAGGGCCTCGGGACGGCGCATCCTGGCGATCATGCTGCGTCACCTGTTCGTGCTGCGCCGGTCATGGCCGCGCCTCATCGACCTTGCCTACTGGCCGACCGTACAGATGGTGCTCTGGGGGTTCATCACGGTGTTCTTCGTCGAGCACAGCTCGTGGGTGGCGAACGCCGCCGGCGTGCTGATCTCGGCGGTGCTCCTCTGGGATGTCCTGTTCCGCGCCAACCTGGGCGTCTCGCTCAGCTTCCTCGAGGAGATGTGGTCGCGCAACCTGGGCCAACTGTTCGCCAGCCCGCTCAGGCCGCTGGAAATGGCGCTGGCGACGATCTTCATCAGCCTGATCCGCACGCTCATCGGCGTCCTGCCCGCGGCGCTGCTCGCCTGGCCACTGTTCGACGTCTGGCTGTTCTCCATGGGCCCGCCCCTGGCGGCGTTCTTTGCCAACCTCCTGATCTTCGGCTGCGCCATCGGCCTGTTCGTCTCGGCGACCATCCTCCGCCTCGGGCTCGGCGCCGAAAACCTAGCCTGGTTCCTGATCTTCGCGCTGGCGCCGATCAGCGGCATCTATTATCCCATCGACACGCTGCCCGACTGGCTCCAGCCGGTGGCCTGGGCGTTGCCGTCGGCGCACGTCTTTGAGGGCATGCGGGCGGTGCTGTTCGACGATGTCTTCCGGTTCGATCTGTTCGTCGGCGCCATCGCCCTGAACGCCCTGTATCTGACGGGGGCGGTGATGTTCTATCTGGCGATGGTCCAGGCGGCACGGGTGCGCGGGTTGTTGCTGCAACAGGGCGAGTGAGGACGGTCGCCATGTCCAAGCGCTGCCTCGTCGATCAACTCGATCTGCTCCGGATGCGTCGCGTCGATCAGCGGACCGTTGAACGACGTCACCCAGCCACGCACCCGAACGACGCGCCCGGCCAGCGCCAGCGGATCCAGGCCGGCCGCCTCGAAGCTGCGCAGCCGCGTCGTCGCGATCGCCACCGTGAAGTCGGTCCGCCAGTCGGCGCCATAGTTCAGATAGACGTGCTGCTTGACCCGCCGCGCCTCGACGATCCGACCTTCGACGATCTGAAAGCTGTCGATGTCGTGCGCGACCGTTGTCGGGGTGCGGACGGCATAGAACGGGTGGCTCCAGATACCGATGCCGCCGGCACGCGCCGCCGCCTCGATGAGGAGCAGTTCATCGAGGTGGGCACGGTTGTCGGGAAAGCCCCGCACCCGCGCGAAACCGCGGCGCAGCATCTCCGCCTGCAACCAGGCGCCATCCTCCCGGTGCACGTGGGCGAGCAGGCGACCATGCCGGTCCTGCCCGTGCTCGCCCCGGGTGAGGTGAACCCGCCGGCCAAGGGCGAGCGTCTCCAAGACCTCGCGCGCGGCATCGGCCAGCGGCCAGGTCGCAAAGTCGGGCCGGCCGAGCGCCAACCGTGGCGCCTCGATCCCGACCAGCCGCACCTGCCGGGCCCCGCTGACCGGCGGCTCGATCGTCAGGGTGTCGCCGTCGATGACGGCGGTCACCGACACCGTCTCGGCGTCGCGAGCCGCGACCGGCCAAGTCAGGACCAAGACCAGGAGCAAAGCCATCAAGCGCATCACGCACTCCACCTTGACGAAACCGGCGGGCGCCGTCCACCGTTCCGCGCCAATGCCTCCTTGCGTTTCCTCGCGATCCGTTAAAACTATAATGCGTCGGCGGAGCCTCGAGGGCCGCCGTCCAGATTGAGCCGACCGATGGACGTTCGTAGCACGCGCCGGGATCTGTTTCCCGAGATCGAGCCGTTCGAGACCGGAGTGCTGGCACTCGACGGTCGACATCGCCTGTATTGGGAGCAATCGGGCAATCCCGAGGGCTTTCCCGTGGTGTTCCTGCACGGCGGACCGGGCGCCGGCGCATCGCCTGCGCATCGCCGATTCTTCGATCCCCGGCATTACCGCATCGTCGTCTTCGATCAACGGGGATGCGGACGCTCGAAGCCGTTCGCCGAGATTCGCGACAACTCGACGGCCCACCTCGTCGCCGACATGGAACGCCTGCGGCAGCACCTGGGAATTGACCGGTGGCTGTTGTTCGGCGGCTCCTGGGGCTCGACGCTGGCGCTCGCCTACGGCGTCCGCCACCCGGAGCACTGTGCCGGCTTCGTGCTGCGCGGCATTTTTCTCGGCACCCGTGCCGAGATCGAGTGGTTCCTGTTCGGCATGGGAACGGTGTTCCCTGAAGCGCGCCGCGCGTTCCTCGAGTGCCTGCCCGAAACGGAGCGCGACGACCCCCTCTCCGCCTACTACCGGCGATTGACCAGCCCCGACCCGCGGGTTCACCGGCCGGCGGCGGCGGCGTGGAGCCGCTACGAGAGCGCGTGTTCCAACCTTCTGCCGAAACCGGAAGATCCGGCGGCGAGCCTGGACGGCGCCGCCCTGGCGCTGGCCCGCATCGAATGCCACTACTTCGTTCATGATGCATTTCTCGAGGCCAACGCCCTGCTCGATGGCGTCCCCCGGATTCGTCACCTGCCGGCGATCATCGTGCAGGGCCGCTATGACATCGTCTGCCCGATCGTTTCCGCCGACATGCTGGCCCGCGCCTGGCCAGATGCGGAGTACGGCATCGTCGCCGATGCGGGCCACTCCGCCCTGGAGCCTGGCATTCGCGCCGCGCTGCTGCGCGCCACGGAAGCAATGAAGACGCACCTTCGTTGAGCCGTCGTCGATGCGACCACTCGCCGACCGCGTTCTCGTGGCGGCCAAGCGCTGTTGCGCGCGTGTCGCGGCAGCTTCGCCGAATCAATCATCGAAGGCGTCTTCACCGGCTGGCTGGTGGTGGAGGCGGAGCAGGACCCGAAGAAGGCGCACCCGCTGACCATGGCGAGGACGGCGCGCGAGCACCTGCGGGCGATCACCGGCCTGTGTCGGCTTGCGAGCCGCAGCCGGTCGCAACGGGCGGCGGCGGGGCTTGCTCCGCCGGGGTGAGGGCATACAATGACCACGCGCGGAAATGAGGAGGGGGCAAACAATGGGACCATGGGCTCGGCCTTACGCACTGGCGCTTGGCTCGTGCATCGCCGCCGCCGCCACGGCGTCCGCCGCCGAGGACGAACCGGCGTTCCTTGCGGCCGCCGCCGGGGTTTTCAACATCGAGGATGACCGCGGCCGGGCCGCCGAGTTCCGGCTGGAGTACCGCTCGAACCTGACGCTGTGGATCATCAAGCCGTTGGTGGCGCTGGCGGCGACCACCGACGGCAGCTTTTTCCTCGGCGCCGGCATCCTCGCCGACATCGTCCTCGGCAGCCGCTTCGTGCTGACCGGCAGCGTGCTGGCCAACTACTACGCCCGGGGTCGTGCCGACTTCGATCTCGGCTATCCGCTGGAGTTCCGCTCGCAGGCGGAGATCGCCTACCGCTTCGACAACCGCTCTCGCCTCGGCATCGCCATCTCGCATTATTCCAACCTTGGCCTGGGTGACACGAACCCGGGCAGCGAGACGGTAAGCCTCTATTATTCGCATCCCCTCGGTCCCGTTCGCCCGGCGGCAGAGTAGTCGGCACATCGTTCCTCCGCCGCCTCCGGCGTGCTATAAGGTCCGATAGCCTCTGCGCAAGCGCCCGTAGCTCAGCCGGATAGAGCACAGGATTCCTAATCCTGGGGTCGTGGGTTCGAATCCCGCCGGGCGCGCCATTT
>CAZBWP010000082.1:0-9255 GCA_964495295.1 uncultured Rhodospirillaceae bacterium
CACCGCGCGGCGCGGGTGCTGGCCGCCGGCGGCGGGCGCGCGCTCGATCTCGGCTGCGGCGTCGGCCGGCATGCGCTGATGCTCGCCCGTCTCGGGTTCGCCACGTCCGCCCTCGACGCCAGCGAAATGGGCATCCGCTACGTGGATGCGGCGGCCCGGGCCGAGGGGCTGGCGATCGACACCCGCGTCGGGCTGATGACCGACCTGCCCTTCGCCGATGGCGCCTTCGACTACGTGCTTGCCTATGACGTCATCTACCACGGGGACGGCAACGTCGTCCGCCGCACCATCGCCGAAATCCGCCGGGTGCTGCGCCATGAGGGCATCTTTCAGGGAACCATGCTGAGCAAGCAGAGCGTCCCCTTCGGCGATGGGGCGGAGATCGCGCCCGACACGTTGGCTCTGGCGGGCGTGGCCCACCGCGCGCATCCGCATTTCACCTGCGACGGGGGCGAACTGCGCGCGCTGTTTGCAGGCTTCCGCGTGCTGACCCTGGTGTCGCGCGAGCACCGGCGCCCCGGCTCCGATCACTGGCACATGACCGCCGAACGACTGAAATGAGGGCGGCTTCCGACCGGCGTGCTTCAGGCGTCGGTTCGGCTGTCACCGCTGTCGCCGTCGCCGGCATCCTCGTGCACGATCTCGACCCGGACCTTGGCGATCAGCGCCGCCAAGGCGCCCACCGCCGCCAGCACCGGCGCAAACAGCGTCAGGGCGCCCGCCACCGCGGCGCCGGCCGCGACCGGCACCTCCAGCAGGGTCTCGCCGGAGGGCTTGCGGATGATCACCCGCGAGACCGTCGCGTCCTCGATCAATTCCTTGACGCGCGTCACCAGTTCGTCGCCGGTGACCTCGATCTCTTCCTTCCATGTCTGCTTCGGGCGGGTCGGCTCAGGCTCGACGCTCATTTCCATGACTCCTCGTTTCCCTGACCGGGTCTGTCGAACGACACTCACGTGCGCGGCGCGTGCAGGCGGATGACGGGCCGGCGCTCCGGACGAACGGCCACGTGGACATAGGGCGGCACGGTCGCCAACATGATCTGGGCGCGGTTGCCGGTGATGAACAGTGTCCGGCCCAGCCGCTTCAGCCCGAAATGCCGGTGTGCCCGCTGTGAGTCGACGTTCGTCCGGGCGATCCGGCTCAGGGTGAACCGGACGCCGCGGCCGCGCAAGTAGGCGTGCGCCCCCTCCCAGAGCGCGGCAAAACCGAAGCCGATGCGGTGTTCCGGAAAGATGTAGACGTCGAAGTCCCAGACCGCCTCGGTTTCCGGGACCGGCACGAACCGGCAACGCACCTCGTCTTCCTCATAGGGCCCGAGACACAGCCAGAGATAGCCGACGAGTTGTCCCTTCGACCAGGCGCCGAGGCAGACCGCTGGCTGATTGAAGCGGAACGCCAGCACCTCGGGCGTTGCCGGGATCAGCGCCAGCGCCGGGTCATCGCGGCCGATCTCGCGGATCTCGAACGCGGCGCGGCGGCGCGCCGGCAGCACGAAGTCGTCGGCCACCGCCTGCGCCACCAGGTCGTAGAAGCGCAGGTTGACGGGCAGGCCGGCCTTCGAGACCAGGCGATCCAGGCCGTAGACGATGCCGGCGACGATCCCGAGCTCCCGGAGGACGCCGGCGATTTTGTCGAGCATGCCGATCGGAGGCCTCGCTTGGGGACTTTGGAGATGCGGTTGCGCGGATCGGGCGACGTGGTGCAGGTCGGCTAGACCAGGACTTCCACCGGGGGCGGGTGGCCGAGGAACGCCGTCGGGCTCGCCGTCAGCCCGTAGGCGCCGGACTGGAAGACGACCACCAGATCGCCGACGTCGGCGGCCGGCAAGGACACCCGGTCGCCGAGCAGATCGAGCGGCGTGCACAGGCAGCCGACGACGTTGACGGTCTCCGACGCGGCGGCGTCCATGCGGCCGCCAACGGCGACAGGATAGTTGCGCCGGATCTTCTGGCCGAAGTTGCCGGAGGCGGCGAGCTGGTGATTGAGGCCGCCGTCGGTGATCAGCATGATCGCGCCCCGCGACTCCTTGCGGTCGACGATGCGGCTGACATAGAGGCCGCATTCGCCGACGATGTAGCGACCGAGCTCGACGATGACGCGCGCTTCCGGCAACGCCGCGTCGATCGCCGGCATCAGCGTCGCCAGGTGTTCGCCCACGGCCGCCAGATCCAGCGGTGCGTCGTTGGGGAAGTAGGGAATGCCGAAGCCGCCGCCGATGTTCAGATGGCGCACCGGCGCGGGCGCATGGTCGGCGAGGGCGACCGCCAGCTCGACGATGCTCGTCTGCGCCTCCTTGATGATCTCGGCGCTGAGGTTCTGCGAGCCGGCGAAGATGTGGAAACCGACGAACTCCAGGTCGAGCCGGCCGAGTTCGTCCAGCATGGCGGGCACCCGCTCGGCATCGACACCGAACTGCTGGGCGCCGCCGCCCATGCGCATCCCCGATCCTTTGAGCGTGAAGTCGGGATTGACCCGGACGGCGACGCGGGGGCGCCGGCCGTGCGCCATGGCAAGCGCCGCCGCCCGACGCATCTCGCCTTCGCTCTCCAGGTGGATGACGATGCCGGCCGAGACGGCCTGCGCCAGTTCGGCGTCGGTCTTGCCCGGTCCGGCGAAGCTCACCCGCGCCGGCGGCAGCGGCGTGTCCAGGGCCAGCTTCAGCTCCAGCGCCGAGGCGACGTCGAAACCGTCGACCCGGCCCGCGAGATGCTGGACGATCGCCACCATGGGGTTGGCCTTGATCGCATAGCTGAGCGCCACGCGGGGCGGCAGGTGGCGGCGCAGGTCGCCGATGCGCGCGTCCAGCCGGGCACGGTCGTAGGCGAAGAAGGGGGTGCTGCCGACCCGCTCGGCGAGCTGGCTCAGCGGCATGCCGCCGACCTGCAACTCGCCGTCCAGGACCGGCCAGGCCGCGATCGCCGGATGGATCGCGGCCCCGTCGCCCCTCACCCGCACGCCTCCTCGAAGCTGTCGGCTACCTCCTGGGCAAGGTAGGCGCGGTCGATCTTGCCGTTGGGCGTGCGTGGCAGCGCGGCCACCGGCACGTAGCGGCCGGGGACCATGTAGAGCGGCAGCGCCTCGCGGCAGTACCGGTCGAGCGCGCCTTCGTCGAACTGTCCGTCCGTGGGCGGTGTCACGACGACGACGACGCCTTGACCGAGGACGGGATGCGGTGCGCCCAGCGCCGCCACCTCGCCGACCAGCCCCGAGGCATAGAGCAGATCCTCGATCTCCGTCGGGCTGATCCGATAGCCCGAGCTCTTGATCATGTCGTCGTTGCGGCCGACGAAGTAGATGAAGCCGTCCTCGTCGGTGCGGACGACGTCGCCGGACCAGACCGCCAGTTCCGGGATGGGGACACCCGACGGCTGGCCGGGGGCGGGCCGAAAGCGCAGCGCCGTGCGGTCGGGGTCGTTCCAATAGCCCAAGGCGACCAGCGCGCCACGGTGCACCAACTCGCCCGGCTCGCCGGGTTGGCTTGGAGTGCCGTCGGGACGAACCACCATGATCTCGGCATTGGGGATCGCCTTGCCGATGGAGTCGGGGCGGCGGTCGACCTCGGCCGGGTCCAGATAGGTGGAACGGAAGGCCTCGGTGAGGCCATACATCAGATAAGGCTTCGCTCGCGGCATGCGGGCGCGGAGCGACTCCAGGGTGGCGCGCGGCATGTGGCCGCCGGTGTTGGCGAAATAGCGCATGGCGCCGGCCGCGTCCTCCGGCCAATCCAGCTGCGCCAGCTGGATCCACAGCGGCGGCACACCGGTGAGGCCGGTGATGCGCTGCCGTGCGCACTGCCGGATCACGTCGCGGGGCAGCAGATAGTTGTGCAGCACCACCGCCGCGCCGACGTGGAAGCCCGTGGTCAACTGGCTGAAGCCGGCATCGAAGCTGAGTGGCAGCACCGACAGGATTCGATCCTCCGCGGAATTCTCCAGATACTGGCTGACGCTGACCGCACCCGCGACCATGTTGCGATGGGAGAGGACCACGCCCTTCGGCATGCCGGTGCTGCCCGAGGTGTAGAGGATCGCGGCGATATCCAGGTCGATGACACGGTGCAGCGGCCGATCCTCGTCGCCGAGCGACAGCAGGTCGCGCCACGGCAGCACGGCGGGTCCGGCAAGGCCCGACCCGTGGCCATCGCCGTCGAGGAGCACGACCGCCCGCAGGTCCGGACAGTCGGCCAGGTCGGCCTCCAGGGTCGCCAACCGGTCGGCGGAGGTAATGAGCACGCGGACGGCACAGTCGCGCAGGATGTAGGCCACCTGTCGGGCACGCAGTAGCGGGTTGATCGGCACGAACACGGCCCCCGCCGCCGCGGCGCCGAAAATCGTCTCGACAGTTTCCGATCGCTTGTCGAGATAGACGCCCACCCGCTCACCCCGATGGACGTGCAGCCCCACCAGACCCCGCGCGACCCTGCGCACCTGCGACCACAGGGCGCCGTAGGCGGTCGTCGACTCTTTGTAAACCAGAGCCGGGGCATGAGGGGTGGCGAGCGCCCTGGACTCGATCAAGTCCGCAAGCAGTGTCGGCGTCGGCATGGAAGCTCAGGGCATTGGTGGAAAATATGCCGACACATTAGGCGAAGCGGCAGGTGTAAAACAAGCAGTTCCGATGATAGTTCGATTGCAGGCGGCGCATTCCTCGGCACATCCGCAACGTCTGTCCCGCCGCAGCGCTCTGCGCTATAGAGCGACGCGGCGTCCACGCTGGCCCGCAGCGAATCTGACGTCCCGACCTCCTTGACCTCCAGAAACGGGAGCCCCGAACCGTGGCTGTAATTGACGACGTCAAACTGGTGTTGCGCGATACCCTGCAACTGGGGGACCGCGCCAAGTCCTTCGACGCCTCCACGAAACTTCTGGGCAGTCTGCCCGAATTCGATTCGATGGCGGTGGTGACGCTGGTCGGCGCGCTGGAAGACCAGTTCGAGATCGTCATCGATGACGACGACATCACCGCGGACGTATTCGAGACGATCGGCAGCCTGGTGGCCCTGGTCGAAGCGAAGGCGGCGGCTTGAGCCGGGCCGACGGTCAAGCCGACGGTCGGGCCGCCGGCCGGATCGACGGCCGGATCGACTTGGTGCCGTCTTTCATCGACGGCGCGGCCGGGCGGCTGTTCGTCGTCGACCATCGGCCCGCCCGGGCGACCGATCGAGGCGCCGATATCATCCTGCTGCCGCCGTTCGCCGAGGAGATGAACCGGTCGCGACGCATGGCGGCCCTGCTCGCCCGCGCGCTGGCGGCGGACGGCTGGGGCGTGCTGATTCTCGACCTGTACGGCACCGGGGACAGTGACGGTGCCTTCGCGGATGCCGACTGGTCGATCTGGTGCGCCGACGTGGCGGCCGCCGCGGACTGGCTCCGTCGCGGCGGCGAACGACCGGTCGACCTGATGGGGCTCCGCTTCGGCGGCCTGCTGGCGGCGGCGGTCGCCGGCGCGCTGCCGGGCGTTGGCCGCCTGGTGCTGTGGAACCCGGTGACCAGCGGCGAGGCCATGCTGACGCAGTTTCTCCGCATCCGGCTGGCGGCATCCCTGGGCGAGGCGGATGACGGGGACGCGGCCGGAGCGGAGGACACCAGGGCGCTGCGCCGCCGGCTGGCGGAGGGCGAACGCGTCGACGTTGCCGGCTACCCGATCGCCAAGCCCCTGGCGGCAGCGCTGGATGGTGCCCGCCTCGGCGACGCGACGCTCCCCCCGGGGGTCGCCGTCGACTGGTTCGAACTGCTCCGCGACGCCGGTCGAGCGGTGCCGCGGGCGAGCCAGCGCGTCGCCGAGGCGTGGACCGCCGCCGGCGTTCCCGTCGCCATGCATACCGTCGTCGGCGAACCCTTCTGGTCGCTGCCGGAGATCACCGTCGCACCAGCGCTCATTCAGGCCACCCGGGCGGCGCTCGGCACGGCGCGGGGCTGACCGTCTTGGCCGGGGAACAGCCGATCGTCTTTACCTGCGCGGGCGACCGACTGATCGGCATCGTCCATCACGCCCCGGCGGCCGCGGACCTGGGCGTGCTCGTTATCGTCGGCGGCCCTCAGTATCGGGTGGGCAGTCACCGCCTGTTCGTCGATCTGGCGCGCGGCCTGGCCGCGGCCGGCGTTCCCGCGATGCGCTTCGATTATCGCGGCATGGGCGACAGCGACGGCGACTACCGTGGTTTCGAACACGTGACGGCCGACATCGTGGCGGCGGCGGCGGCGTTCCATGCCGCGGTGCCGGGACTGCGCCGGCTGGTGCTGTGGGGGCTGTGCGATGCCGCCTCGGCGATCATGATGTCGGCCGACCGCCTGGCCGACGTTTCCGAGGTCGTTCTCGTCAACTCCTGGGCCCGCTCGCCGGCGACCGAAGCCCGGACGATCCTGCGCCACTATTATCTGATGCGGCTGGTCGATCCCGCCTTCTGGCGGAAGCTGATGGGCGGCCGGGTCAAGCCGGTGGCCGTCATCCGCGATCTCGTCGCCACCATCGGCCGTGCCGCCGGCAGGGCGCCCGAGACGGGGAACGAGGCGGCGCCCGAGGCGGCAAACGAGGCGGAGCGGCCCGATCTTCCGCCCGGGACGCTGCTGCCGCGGCCGCCCGCCGACACGCGGCCGCTGCCCGACCGGATGGTCGAAGGATTGGAGCGGTTTCCGGGGCGCCTGCTGATCGTCACCAGCGGCCGGGATCTCACGGCGCGCGAGTTCCTCGACGTGGTGGCCGCGTCGCCACGCTGGCAACGGCGGCTGGCGGGGGCGAGCGTCGACGTGCGCACGTTCGCCGACTGCGACCACACGTTCACGAGCCCCACATGCCGAGCGGCGATCATCGCCACGTCCATCGACTGGGTGACGGCCTGCCGGTCAGCTCATCGGGCGGCCGAAGCCGCGGCCGGTTCGCCATCCGGCGCGGCCCAGCCGTAGGCGCGCTCGACCTTGGCGACGCGGAGCCGATAGGCCCGATACCAGCGCTCCCGCCCGAGTCGGCGGACGATCCGGTGCTCGGCATCATTGCGCCAGGCGGCGATCGCCGCTTCGTCCGTCCAATAGGAGACGGTGATGCCGAGGCCGGTCGCGGGATCATGCGCCGTTTCGACGCCAAGAAAGCCCGGCTGCTGACGTGCGAGCCTGGTCATGTCGGATGCCGCCGCAGCGTATGCCTCGGCATCGCCGTCGCGGCGCAAACTGGTGAAGATCACCGCCCAGAATGGCGGATCAAGGCTGTCGCAGAGGCCGATCACTGGCGCTCCGCGGACGTCGCGGGGGCGGCACTCCTGGACTCCGCGGGGGCGGAACCCCTGGGTGCCGCGGCGCTCGACGACGGTGCGGTGTAGATGACGATCTCGTCGGGTTGGCCGAACCCGAGAACCTTGCGCGACGCCTCGTCAAGCATGTCGGCGTCCAGGGCGCTCGGCGTGAGCAGGCCGACGCGGTGTTCCAGCACCTGACGCTGAGCGCGGATCGCCTCGAGTTCCAGGCGCTTCGCGTCCACCTTCTGCTCGAGATGACGCCAGGCAAGGACGCCGCGGTCCCCGTGCACCGCATGGAAGGCGAAATAGACGATGGCGAGCAGCGCCAGCGCCGGTGGGAGGACGTGCAGGGCACGACGGCGCAGATCGATCACAAACCCCATGGTCACGCCTTTCCGGGCTGAGCAGCATCTGCCCGGCACTCTATCGCGCATCGCGGCGGGTCGCCATCGGATGCCACGCCACAGGCCGCAACCATCGGCGGGGCAAGGCGTCTTCCGCCCCCACAAGCGTGGCGGCGCCGCCGAGAACCGGCGGCGCCCACCCGAATCATCCTGTCGACCGGCCGAAGCTTCCCCGAGGTGGGGCGCCTCGGGGGGTCGGTTGCCGCGGCTCAGCCGCGCAGGATCGACTTGCCGGCGTAACGCGCCGCCGAGCCGAGCTGTTCCTCGATGCGGATCAGCTGGTTGTACTTGGCGATGCGGTCGGAGCGGCTGAGCGAGCCGGTCTTGATCTGCCCGGCGTTGGTGGCGACGGCGATGTCGGCGATGGTCGCGTCCTCGGTTTCGCCCGAGCGGTGCGAGATCACGTTGGTGTAGCTCGCCTTGTGCGCCATCTCGACGGCCTGCAGCGTCTCGGTGAGCGAGCCGATCTGATTGACCTTGATCAGGATCGAGTTGGCGATGTGCCGCTTGATGCCGTCGGCGAGGCGCAGCGGGTTGGTGACGAACAGGTCGTCGCCGACCAGCTGGCAGCGGTTGCCGAGCTCCTCGGTCAGGATCTTCCAGCCGTCCCAGTCGTCCTCGGCCATGCCGTCCTCGATGGAGATGATCGGATAGCGCGAGACCAGATCGGCGAGATACTTGGCGTTGGCGGCGGCGTCGAGGGTCTTGCCCTCGCCCACCAAGTGGTACTTGCCGTCCTTGTAGTATTCGCTGGACGCGCAGTCGAGGGCGAGCATGATGTCGTCGCCGGGCTTGTAGCCGGCCGCCTCGATCGCCTTCATGATGAAGCTCAAGGCCTCGTCGGCGCTTTGCAGACCGGGAGCGAAGCCGCCCTCGTCGCCGACGTTGGTGTTGTGACCGGCGTCCTTCAGCCCCTTCTTCAGCGCCTGGAACACCTCGGCGCCCATGCGCACGGCGTCGGCGATGGTGCCGGCGGCCACGGGCATGATCATGAATTCCTGGATGTCGATGGGATTGTCGGCGTGTGCGCCACCGTTGACGATGTTCATCATCGGCACCGGCAGGACGTGCGCTTGCGTGCCGCCGATGTAGCGATAGAGCGGCAGTTCGGCCTCGTCGGCCGCCGCCTTGGCGACGGCGAGGCTGACCCCGAGAATGGCGTTGGCGCCGAGCCGGCCCTTGTTGGGGCTGCCGTCCAGGTCGATCATCGTCTGGTCGATGACGATCTGATCGGAGGCCTCGAGGCCGCGGATGGCGTCGAAGATCTCACCGTTGACCGAGCCGACCGCCTTGGTCACGCCCTTGCCGCCGTAGCGAGCCTTGTCGCCGTCGCGCAGTTCCACCGCCTCGTGCACGCCGGTGGAGGCACCGGACGGCACCGCCGCGCGCCCCGAGGCGCCGCTTTCCAGAATTACGTCGACCTCGACGGTCGGGTTGCCACGGCTGTCGACGATCTCGCGGCCGACGACGTCGGTAATAGCACTCATGCTGGAAACTCCTCTCCCCTGGATCAGGCGGGCGATGTGGAATAGGTGTGATTGTGGACCGGCGGTCCGCCCCGTCCTTGTGCGAGACACGTCATACGCCAAAACGCCGACGGCTGTCCAGCCGACCCCGGCG
>CAZBWP010000083.1:0-1499 GCA_964495295.1 uncultured Rhodospirillaceae bacterium
TGCAGGACGCCTTCGACCGCCTGAAGGACGACAGGACGGTGCGCGCCGTGGTGATCGCCGGCGCCGGCAAGGCGTTCTGCGCCGGCCACGACCTGAAGGAGATGCGGGCCAATCCGGGGACGGAGGCGACGCGCGCCCTGTTCGATCGCTGCGCCCAGGTGATGCTGTCGATCACCCGCCTGCCGCAGCCGGTGATCGCCCGCGTCCACGGCACGGCGACCGCCGCCGGCTGCCAGTTGGTCGCGTCCTGCGACCTCGCCGTCGCCGCCGACACCGCGCGCTTCGCCGTCTCCGGCGTCAACCTCGGCCTGTTCTGCGCGACGCCGATGGTGGCGCTGACCCGCGCCATGCCGCGCAAGAAGGCGCTGGAAATGCTCTACACCGGCGAGTTCATCAGCGCCGACACCGCCCTGCACTTCGGCCTGGTCAACCGCGTGGTGCCGGACGACCGGCTGGACGAGGCGGTCGCCGATCTGGCGCACACCATCGCCTCGAAATCGCCGGCCGCCATCGCCCTCGGCAAAGAGCTGTTCTACCGGCAGATCGAGGCCGGGCTGGAGGCGGCGTACGTCCAGGCCAGCGAGACGATGACCTGCAACATGGAATGCGAGGACGCCCAGGCGGGGATCGATGCGTTCGTCGCCAAGCGGCCGATGCCCGAGTGGACCGGCCGATGAGCGCCGCGGCGCCCGCCCTCGCGAGCGCGGCCCAGGCCGACGCGGCGCTCTTCTACGACGACACGGTGCTGCGCCGCATCCTGCGCGAGACCCGCGTCCTGGCCATGGTCGGCGCCTCGCCGAACTGGGTCAGGCCCTCCAACTTCGCCATGAAATACCTGCAGGGCAAGGGCTATCGGGTGATCCCGGTGAACCCGCGCGCCGCCGGCACGACGATCCTGGGGGAGACCGTCTACGCCGACCTGGCGGACGTGCCCGACCCCGTCCAGGTGGTCGACGTCTTCCGCGCGTCCGACGCTGCCGGGGAGGTCGTCGATCAGGCGATCGCCCTCAAGGACCGGCTCGGCATCCGCACCGTCTGGCTGCAACTGGGCGTCCGCAACGACGCCGCCGCCGCGCGTGCCACGGCCGCGGGCGTGACCGTGGTGATGGATCGCTGCGTCAAGATCGAGTACGGCCGGCTGTTCGGCGAACTCGGCTGGTGCGGCGTCAATTCGGGCATCATCTCGTCGCGGCGGCCGAGGCGGCAGCCGTGAACGACGACACCGCCGACGACGCCGCCGGCGACCGGCCCCACGCGTTCGGCTTCGCCACCCGGGCGATCCATGCCGGCGCCCGGCCGGACCCCGTCACCGGCGCCCGCAACACGCCGATCTTCCAGACCACGTCGTACGTGTTCGAGGATGCCGAGCACGCCGCCGACCTGTTCAACCTGCAGACCTTCGGCTTCATCTATTCGCGGCTGACCAATCCGACGGTGGCGGTGCTGGAGGAACGCATCGCCAACCTGGAGGGCGGCCGCGCCTGCGTCTGTGCCGCGTC